>JALFCH010000046.1 GCA_022771245.1 Rikenellaceae bacterium
TCCAGCCGGTCCGCCACCGATAATCAGACAGTCAACTTTTGTCGCCATATTTGTCCATTTATAAAATTCAAACCTGCAAATTTAATAAATTTCGGCGTAATAGGATTCGTTTTGCCGGGTATTCAATATTTTTCTGTCCAAATGTTAGGAAAACGGACTAATTTTGATAGCTTTGCAGAATGAAGCGTTAGATTTGTCATCCAAACGGTTTAAAAAGCTACAGTTATGTTCCCCGACAATGTGATGAAAGAGGAGGATTTCAGAAAAATCCTAAAGAAGAATGCCCTTAAGGCCACCCCTCAGAGGCTGGCTGTATTCAGGGCAATGTGCAATATGGGGCACGCTTCAGCAGACCAGGTTTGCGAATATATCGAAAAAGAAGGCGAGGTAAAAATAACCGTCGCCTCCGTATATAACATTCTCACTGATTTCTCTGAATTGGGCGTTTACAAGCACCGTCTCAGCGCAAACAACAAGATGATCTTCGACATCACCACAGAAGAGCACGCCCATTTCTACGACATAGAGAACAACACCTATAGGGACATCAACATTGACGAAACCATGGAAGAACTGAGGGCAATGCTGATGAAGAAAAAGTTCAAGGGCTACAAGGTGGACTATGTGGACATCCAAATTGTGGGACACCCTACCAGAAAGGGCCGGAAGGTCTGATTCCGCAAAGATTTAATAATATAAAAACAATAAGTTGCGTCAGATTTGATTACTTATTATTCAGCTTTTCTGGACTTGAGAGACAGAACACTTCCCTGAGATGTTGCTTCAGGATTCTTCTTCTGACTTGCCGGAAGAATCCAGAATTTTGTATTGCCGTCATATTCGATGTCCCCGATTATTTCATCAACCCTGAAACTGACATACCGTCCTTTCACCTCCTTGTCTTCCTCTTTCGTATCCTTGGTCCAGACATCATCCCCGGCATCGTGATAGAGGTAGAAATAATACTCTTTGGATTTTTCTGTCTGAGCTTCATAGACAAGTTCAATCTTATGCTCTGAGTCATTGCCCTTGATGCCCGGGAACTCCACATACAGATTGAAATATTCAGCTTCATCCTTGTTAGCTGTCCAGCTGCGATAGATGATACCGAGCGAGTCTGCCTGAGTAACAGTCTGAGACTCAGGTGTCAACAAATTCTGCAATTGCACTTCATAGAAGTTGTTGACTTTAATATTCTGGATGTAGTTTTCGTCCATTGCCTCCAGCAAGTCGCAATTCAGAAAGATTCTTTTCAAGCTCTTGAACTCCTTGGCAGAGGCATTTTCAAGCACATTGTAGGTCACTCCACCATCCCCTGCAAGAGTGGTTTCATTGACCACATTGGCGAAATTCATATAACCGGAATAGTAGAAGGAACCTTTCAGGCAGGAACTTAAAAGGGTGCAGGAAATTGCTGCAAAAATGAAAAATCTTAATTTTGTCATATCGATATTATTCAAAAGCCGGGTAATCAGTCACCAACATCACCTACGGACTCAGGTTCCACAGGAGAGTTGCAAAAAATCGCACAAAATTAACATTTTTTTTGCACATACACAGAAAATACATATCTTTGCAGTCCCAAAAGAACACGGTGCCCGTAGTTCAGTTGGTTAGAGCGTCAGATTGTGGTTCTGAATGTCGTCGGTTCGAATCCGACCGGGCACCCATCTCAAACCTGAGTATTCCGACAAGTGGGTGGCTAAAAAGTCCCGAAGGGACCGCACCGGAGGTGCGAAATGCCCCCTAATAGGGGCCGCAGACGCAAGTCTGCTGGAGTTAAGGAGTCCAAAAGGGGATGAACAAAAGGCTTTTTGTTCATCCCCTTTTGAATGTACGGATCCACATCGGGGCGCATAAGAAAATCATATAGTTATTTCTTTTCTTTTTCAGACCAGTGCGTACTGGTACTGATTTTTGAAAAGTAGAACAAGTCTTCTTCTGTAGGATTCTTGCTGTCCATATACCACGGAAGGTGTCTCATCGTGTACGGCGGACCTACCCTGAAGTGAAGGTCTTTGAAGTCTACAATACCCCCTTTGAACCATGGCTTATATACGGCAAAGGTCGTGTCTATAGGTGCCTTGAATACTCCCGGTTCCACCTCCTCTTTCCAAAATTGACTTTCCCAGTCTATGACCTCCTGCTTCTTTTCATAGTGGTCAGGAAGATCGTCAAGTCTCAAAGAAAAACCAGCCTTGACCGCTTTGGGATGTTTTTTGAGCAGAGTAATGAACCTCTCCATAAAATCATCTGGGCATTCTTCGCTGATTTCAAGGTCAGCATCGGTGTAGGCATAGTATGAATTACAGAAAACCTTGACAAGGCCGGTCTGAAATATCGAAATATGTCCGATATTTTCATGCAGAAAGATTACCCTATAGGGGCAGGCCCTGTACCATTCTAAAAGCGGAGGGTATGTTGAGTCATTGTCGATAATCCAGATGTTTTTGTACCCTCTTTTCTCTAGTCCGGCAATGAGAGCAAGAAACTTATCATAGCGGTTAAAGTTGTTGATTATTATCGGAACTCTTTTGTAGTCTCTGACCTTAGCCTGCTTCCTGTTGAAAAACTTCTTTATTTCAGGAATGAACCATCTTTTGAAAGTGTGCATCATACAAGTTATATATGAAAGCTTATATAATAGAGGAAAAAAGACTGTCCCATTTCTTAGCAGTTTCGCTAAGTGAGAACTTTTTGACATGATTGACTGCATTGTGTCTTAATGCCATTCTCTCTTTTTCATCCATTTTTGCAATATCTTTGAGTACAGCTGCGTAGTTATCCTCATCGAAAGGCTTGATAATAAAACCATTGACTCCGTCAGGACTCAAAATTTCCCTGATTCCTCCGGTGCATCCGAATGCGATAGGAATCACTCCGTTTGCCTGTGCTTCTGTAAGACACAGTCCCCAGCCTTCTGTCTGCGATGTAAGACACAGTATTGAAGCTTTTCTATATAGCTGGGTCATATCTTTTTGATAGCCAATGAATTCTATTCTTTTTAATCCCATTTCCCTTGCCATTCTTCTCAGCAATTCTCCGTCAGCTCCCTCACCTGCTATCAGCAACCTCCATTCTGGCAGGTCATCCATTACTTTGCCCCATATCCTCAAAAGTCTGTCAACGCGCTTGGAGAACTGTTCAAGGCGGCCAGAGAACAGGATGATGTCTTGTTTGTCGTAGCAAACATCGCTCACCTCGCGCTCAGGATTGTTGATTACTGAAATATGATCCTTTCCGGGGGCAAGTCCCAGTTCTTTGCATATTATATCCTTATATTCTGAACACAGGACAACATATTTGTCGCAGTTTTCATAGTCTTTAATGCAACTTCTCTTTGCCTTGTAAAGAGCATATCCCCAGTCTTCATACAACTTCCTTCTGTATAATTTCCACATCAGGTCTTTGAACCTGTTGTTCCGTCTGTTCAGCGCCAGCTCGTATCTGAGATGGAAAGGTTCTCCGTGATTTGCGAACACCACTTTGCATCCACATCTTTTCCTGAAACCCTTGATGTCGTGTATCCTCCTTGAAATCAGTACAATGGCGTCAATGCTGTGTTTCTTTACCAAACTCTCAATCGCTCTTGTTTCGGATTTGCCGATGGGATAGGTGTCAATGGATTTGAAAGGAGTATTGTATTCTTCAGTCAGTGCCTCCTCAATAATTATTTGTGCAAAAATGAAAAAGTTGTACTTACTGGGAAATCCTGCATTTATGCTCATCGCAATATCCCTGCTGATTCTCTCAGCACCACCTCCGGGGAAAATAGTGTGTATGAAGGCTATGTTCATTCTGTTTGTGTCGAGTTATATTGTATGTAAGACTTTCTAAATAACTTACAGATAAATTTTGGGTAATATATACTCCTTTTGATGGCAGTTTGAACCGGAAACCGAGATGACAATGCACGGCAAAAATGATGTTATGTTTTCGAATATTCCAAGTTATTTCTTCTCTTCCTTGCTGAAGAACTTGTACTGGAAAAGTATGAGATAAGCAGTGCCTATCGTGACGCAACTGTCGGCAAAATTGAATACCGGCTCGAAGAAGCGGAAAGGACGGCCTCCCAGCCACGGCAACCAGTCGGGCCAGGTGGTGTCAATCATAGGGAAATAGAACATATCCACCACTTTACCGAAAAGGAACGGGGCATAGGACCCTCCGAACTGAGCCACCTGCATCGGTGTGGACTCTGAAAATATGAGCCCATAGAACCAGCAGTCGAAAATATTTCCGAGCGCACCGGCGGCAATAAGCGTCAGCCCTACAAGCACTCCGGTCGGGGTGCCCGCCTTTTTGCAAAGCTTTGAAATCCACCACACCAGCACTGAGAACAGCACGATTCTGAAAAGGGACAGCAGAAGTTTGCCCACCCAGCCTCCGAATTTCATCCCGAAGGCCATTCCTTCATTCTCTATGAAATAAATCTTGCACCAGTCTCCGAATACGTCAAAATGCTCGCCAAGTGCCATATTGGTCTTGACGAGTATTTTGATAACCTGGTCGATGACTACAAGCAGCACACCCACAACGATGAGCCACTTGCCCTTGGACATCTTGAATCCTGCCATCTGACTACTTCTTGTTCTGTTTGTTGAGCATTTCCTTCGCCTCCACGGTGAGGGTTGCGTGCGGAACGAGGCGCAGTCTTTCCTTAGGGATGAGCTTGCCTGTGACGCGGCAGATACCGTAGGTCTTGTTTTCAATTCTCACAAGGGCTCCTTCCAGACTCTGGATGAACTTGTACTGCCTCTGTGCAAGCTGGCCTGCCTCTTCTTTGGAGAGGGCGCTTGCACCTTCCTCAAGCACCTTGAATGTCGGAGACGTGTCCTCTATGTCATTGCTTGAAGAATGTGTAACAATGGCGCGGAGAGTGTTGTACTCCTCCTTTGCCTTTGCAAGCATATCAAGTATGATGGCTTTGAATTCCTGCAATTCCTCGTCTGAATAACGGGCCTGAGGCTCAATTGTTTTCTTCTCTTCTGCCATAATCGTGTGTGTTAATTAGTTAGTATTTCTCAACGGAAGTTCAGCCCTGCTTCCTGACGCAGATTCTGATACTGCCTTCCGCCCATTCCACTTCGCTTCCCCCAGATGCGTCACCGAGGACGATTTCGAGGGCAAGGGTCTGGGATGCTATATATTTGTCAAAAGACTTGAGTGTGTCTTCAATTTCGCTACGGTACTCTCCGGTCACCGGATCAATGGTGACTGTGATTCTGTCGGTTACCTCAAAACCGCTTTCCTTGCGCAGGTTCTGAATGCGGTTGATGAGTTCTCGTGCCACGCCTTCCCGCCTGAGATCATCGGTGACGGTGACATCGAGAGCCAGGGTCAGCTGACCGTCATTTGCCACGAGCCATCCCGGCATATCTTCGGATGTCACCTCATAGTCGCCCTTGGACAGAACCACATCTCCGGAAGGGAGAGCAAGAGTATAGCTGTCCGAAGCCTCGATGGCCACGATTTCCTCCTGGCTGAGTTTTGTGAATGCGGCTGCGATTTCCTTCATCTGCTTGCCGTACAGCTTGCCGAGAGTCTTGAAATTAGGCTTGATTTTCTTGGTAATCAGGCCCACTGTGTCGTGGATGAATTCAGCATCCTTGACGTTCACCTCGCCCAGCAGAAGGGTCTTCACTTTCTCCAGCTGCTCCTTCACCTTGTCACTGATAACCGGAATCACAATCTTGGAGAGCGGCTGGCGCACCTTGATATTCACCTTGCGGCGAAGTGCCAGCACCATCGAAGAGGCTTTCTGTGCGAGTTCCATCCTCTCTTCCAGATCCTTGTCCACCGCAGCCTCATTCCATACAGGCATAGCCACGAAATGAACTGAACGGAACTCGGAATCGGCATCATAGCCGGTGAGGTCGAGATAGAGCCTGTCCATATAGAAAGGAGCGATAGGAGCCGCAAGGATGGAGACTTTCAGCAGAACCTCGTGGAGGGTCTGATAGGCCGAAAGTTTGTCCTGGCTCATTCCGCCTCCCCAGAAACGCTTCCTGCCCAGGCGCACATACCAGTTGCTCAGGTGGTCGCATACGAATTCCTGAATCAGACGGCCCGCCTGGGTGACATCGTAATCCTCATAGGCAGCCTCCACATCCTTCACGAGAGAATTGAGCAGGGAGAGGATCCAGCGGTCGAGCTCCGGACGCTCCGAAAGCGGAACTGCCGGTGCCTGAGGGTCGAAATTGTCCACATTGGCGTAGAGGGCAAAGAAGGAATAGGTGTTGTAGAGCGTGCCGAAGAACTTTCTGCGCACCTCATCCACTCCTGCCGCATCGAAACGCAGGTTGTCCCAAGGCTGGGCGTTTGTGAGCATATACCACCTGAGGGCATCTGCGCCGTAGTCATCCAGGGCCTTGAAAGGGTCCACGGCATTGCCCTTGCGCTTGCTCATTTTGTCTCCGTTCTTGTCCAGAACGAGTCCGTTGGAAATCACCCTCTTGAAAGCGCATTTGCCGCTGACCATAGTATTGATTGCGTGCAGGGTGTAGAACCATCCTCTTGTCTGGTCCACTCCCTCTGCAATGAAATCTGCAGTGCATCCGAAATATTTGCTTCCGAGATTGCGGAGCCCCTCCTGGGCATATGGCATAGCTCCGGAATCGAACCACACGTCAATCAGGTCACTTTCCCTTACCATCTTCTTTCCGGATTCGCTCACCAGGAAAATCTCATCCACGTAAGGGCGGTGCAAATCGATTCTGTCATAATTTTCCTTTGACATATCCTCAGGGTCGAAGCCCTTGTCTTTCAAAGGATTGCTTGCCATTATTCCGGCAGAGACAGACTTCTCAATCTCGGCATAAAGTTCCTTCAAAGAACCTATGCATTTTTCTTCACGGCCGTCTTCACTGCGCCATACGGGGAGAGGTGTGCCCCAGTAACGGCTGCGGCTCAGGTTCCAGTCCTGAATGTTTTCGAGCCATTTGCCGAAACGGCCGGTTCCTGTGGATTCGGGTTTCCATACTATGGTGTCGTTGAGTTCCATCATCTTCTCGCGCACCGCAGTGGTCTTGATGAACCAGGAGTTGAGCGGGTAGTAGAGCACCGGCTTGTCGGTCCTCCAGCAGTGAGGATAGGTGTGGACGTGTTTCTCGATTCTGAATGCCTTGCCCTGGGATTTGAGCATTACGCTCAGGTCTATGTCCAAAGTAGGGGCATCCGGAGCAAGGGACGGGTCATAGGCATTCTTGACATACCTTCCGGCCCATTCCGCATAATCGGCAGACACGTGCGCAGCGGCATATTCCGGGTCCATATCCTCAAGCCTGAAGAAACGTCCCTGACGGTCCACCTGGGCATAGAGGTCTCCATTTGTGTCGCGCACCATAATGGCAGGCACACCTGCTGCCTTTGCCACCCTGTTGTCGTCCGCACCGAAGGTCGGAGCAATGTGCACAATACCGGTAGTGCCCTCCTCGACCGTCACATAGTCGCCCGGGATGACCTTGAATGCACCCTCCCCTTCCGGTTTGAACCAAGGGATGAGCTGATGATATTTGATGCCGACGAGTTCGCTGCCCTTGATTTCGCCGTCAAGAACGGTGTAGGGCACGAGCTTGTCGCCCGGTTTGTAGTCTTCGAGAGAAAGCTCCGCCGCCTTGGCATTGAACCAAGAACCCACGAGCGCCTTTGCCAGCACATAGATGGCCGGGGCTCCGGTGTAAGGGTTGAAGGATTTTACCCTCACGTAGTCTATGTTCGGGCCCACACAGAGAGCCGTGTTGGAAGGCAGGGTCCACGGAGTTGTGGTCCAGGCGAGGAAATATACCGGCAGAGTCTCACAGCCGAAAAGTTTCTGGGACTTTTCGTCCTTGATGAGTTCGAACTGCACTGCTGCTGTGGTGTCCTTGACGTCCCTGTAGCAGCCCGGCTGGTTGAGTTCGTGGGAACTCAGGCCCGTTCCGGCAGCCGGGGAATAAGGCTGGATGGAGAAACCCTTGTAGAGCAAGCCCTTGTCATAGATATCCTTGAGCAGATACCACAGAGTCTCGATATAGCGGTTGTCGTAGGTGATGTAGGCATCGTCGGTGTCCACCCAATAGCCGATTCTGTCGGTCAGTGACACCCATTCCTTCGTGTATTTCATCACCTCTTTGCGGCAGACCGCATTGTATTCCGCCACGGAGATTTTCTTGCCTATGTCTTCCTTGGTGATGCCGAGTTTCTTTTCCACTCCCAATTCCACAGGAAGACCGTGAGTATCCCAGCCTGCACGGCGTCTCACCTTGTAGCCGGACTGGGTCTTGTACCTGCAGATGGCGTCCTTGATGGAACGGCCCATCACGTGGTGGATGCCGGGCATACCGTTGGCGGAAGGAGGTCCTTCGAAGAAAATGAACTCAGGTGCTCCTTCACGGAGTTTCAGAGATTTCTCGAAGGCGGAATTCTTCTTCCAGCGCTCCAGCATACTGTCGTCAATCCCCACAAGGTCAAGCCCTTTATATTCCTTGAATTTCATCTTTATTCAATATGTTATGTTTCACTTTGCGCAATGCGTCGAAATAGAAACTGCAAATATAAGGATTTTTACTAATTTTGCCGACTGAAATTGAACAAACTGACTTACTGGCTTATGGCAATATTCGACATCATTGTACTTGTCTGCCTGGGGATGGCTCTGTTTTTCGGAATATTCAAGGGATTTATCCGGCAGGCAATCTCCTTTGCGGGACTGTTTGTGGCAATCTGGATCGGCTCGAAGTTCACTCTGCCAATCAGCAACTGGATGCAGCAATGGATAGACCTGAGCCCGGCAGCCCTCAAGGCCATTGCCTTTGTCGGAGTCTTTGTTCTCACCCTTCTGACGGTTACTCTCATCGGGATACTCCTGGACAAGGTAATCAAGGTGGCGATGCTGGGATGGCTCAACCGCCTGCTGGGCGCTGTGCTTTCGGTCTGCGAATGTATGTTTTTCCTCGGGATGGGACTTATGCTCTTCGATGCCCTGAACTCCGCATTCAACCTGGTAGCGCAGGAAAAGTTGGACGCATCCCTCTGCTATGCCCCGCTCAAGGCCGTGGCTTATGCAGTTTTCCCGTATCTGAAACAGTTGTTTTTCTGGAATTAAGTAATCCTCAAATAATAATGGACAGGATAATCACAATAGAAACTTCCACCGACCTCTGCTCCACCGCCCTGATTGAAGACGGAGAGGTCGTTTGCAGCAGGGAAAGCGGAATGGATCGGTCCCACGCCTCCCTCACCGCAGTTTTCATAGATGAAATGCTCAAGGAAAGGGGTTGCAGCGCAAAAGACTGCTCGGCCGTGTGCGTGAGCGAAGGGCCCGGTTCATATACGGGTTTGCGTGTGGGAGTGTCTTCGGCAAAGGGTATGTGTTTCGGGGCGGACCTTCCCCTACTGAGTGTCAGCACCCTTGAAGTGCTTGCTGTTCAGGCAATTATGGATGGAGAGCAAGCCGATTTCATAGTTCCGATGATAGATGCCAGAAGGATGGAAGTTTTTGCTGCAGTCTATTCCGGCACCGGAGAACTGCTTGAAAATCACACCGATTCCGGTCTTCCTCACAGCGATAGGGCCAGTGCGATAATTGTGGAAAACGATAGTTTCAGAGACCTGCTCGAAAAAGGCAGTGTGCTATTCGTGGGAGACGGTGCTCTCAAATGCAGGGAAGTCATCACCCACACCAATGCCCGTTTCAAAGAATCCAGTCCAAGGGCAGCCTCAATGGCAAGTCTCGCCGTCCGCGAACTCAAAGCAAAACGGTTCAAGGATGTTGCCTACCTCGAACCGTTCTATCTTAAGGATTTTGTCGTAACCGCTTCAAAGAAGAAGCTTTTCTGACGGGAACTGCCTGATTACCGCAGCATTTTGTCGAGCAGTTCGCCGAGGGACTTCTCGTCGGTGAATTTCGCGTCCACAAGTTCTCCCTTGCATATGAAATAGGAGGACGGGAGAGCCTGAATGTTGTACATACCTATATATCGGGAATTGCTTCCGTTGGAGTCGCAGACATTGGTCCACGGGAGGTTCTGAGCCTTCACCACCTTAGCCCAGTTGGTCTTGTCCAGATCCAGGGCTACGGAGTAGATGTCAAATCCTCGGCTATGGTACTTGTCATAGTATTTCTTGAGCACATCGACGTTGAGCCGGCACTGTTCAGGATCGGTGGCACTCCAGAAATGCAGCATCACCAGCCTTGCGTCAATGTCGCTGAGTTTCACTTTCTGAGCCTGTATGTCCGGAAGTTCCACATCAAAGAATGAGACTTGCTGAGCATTCTTCACTCCATTGAGCAGAGACATATAATTCATCCTGTTCTTCGCTTCGTCTTTGAGAGCCTTCACATATTTCGATGAAGGATAGACAGTTGCAAGCGAGTCAGCCACGGCGGTCATAGTGATTCCGTCTGTTGCCTGCCCGAACACCGGAATGCCGTCCATAAACTCCTGATAGAACACCGGTACCACGGTCATCGACTTGCTGTTTTCAAGCACGTATTTCACACATTTGCGGTAGTAATCCACATAAGTCTGCCCCATCTGCCTTTTCAGATCTGCAATCTCGGCATCGTCGTCGCTGCGGTTCATATCATAGGCAATGTCGGAAAGTGTCTCCGACACCTGCACGAAATCGCGGTTCAGGGCAAAAAGCCTTTCGGCCTCAGCATAGCCTTCAACGGCCTTGTTTCCGAGACTGTCCATAGTGAAGCTCACCACTTCGCCCTTTTCCAGAAGCACTTCCACGAGTTTGCGGTTCCGGATATAGAGATAGTAGAACTCCGGCTGCCCCTTTTCCATTTCCAAGCGGCAGAAAGCCTTTCCGGCAGCATCGGTCCTGACTGTATCCACTACATTGTACTTATTGACATTCAATGCCTTGACAATGACTTCCGTATCCGGATACTGGTCCAGAGAAATCTCTATTCCGGTCTTACTGGAGCAGGAAACTGCGAGAGCAGCCGCCAAAACGGAGATGCACAAAAATCTTGGTGCTTTCATAGTTACTTAATTTTGGAGAACTCCGCAAAAATGGCATCTGCCGTCTGTTTCATCTGCTCAGGGGTGAGGCTCACGTGCTTGCCGAAAGCCATATCGGACTCTTTCTGCAACGGCACCAGATGTATGTGGGTGTGAGGAACTTCCATCCCGAGCACAGCCACGCCCACCCTCTTGCAGGGCACGGCATTCTTCAGGGCTACAGCCACTTTCTTCGCGAAGGCACAGAGTCCTGCGTAGGTGTCATCATCCAGATTGAAAATGTAGTCGTCTTCAACATTCTTGGGGATGACGAGAGTATGTCCCTGTACCATAGGGTTGATGTCGAGGAAGGCATAGTAGTCTTCGCTTTCGGCACATTTGTAAGACGGGATTTCTCCCTTGGCGATACGGGTGAAAATTGTTGCCATATAGTTTGATGTCCAGAATTAAAGAGTGATGTCCAGAATTTCGAACTTGATGATTCCTGAAGGCACTTTAGCCTCCACGATTTCGCCCTTGGAGTGGCCCAGAAGAGCCTTGCCTATAGGGGTGGTGGCTGCCAGCTTGCCCTTGGTGAAATCTGCCTCGGACTCACCTACGAGGGTGAATTCCATCACCTTGTTGAGAGCCAAGTTCTTCACTTTCACCTTATTGAGCATCTGCACCTTGTCCGTGCCGATCATTGATTCGTCGATTACCCTTGCATTGGCAATCTGGTCCTGAAGTTTGGAAATATTGAGTTCCAAAAGTCCCTGAGCTTCCCTGGCCGCCTCATATTCGGCGTTTTCTGAGAGGTCCCCCTTGTCGCGAGCTTCTGCAATCTGAGCCGAGATAACAGGACGCTGTGCGAGTGCATCTGCCAAATCTTTCTTCAGTTTGTCAAGTCCCTGCTGGGTCAAATAATGGATAGCCATAATTTTGTATTTTTAAGTTTTTACTTCTGTCTTTTGTTTCATCCGGCATTTTCCCACACGCCGGACTGTCCTCTGCCCACACTAAGTAATATGAAAATAATAAGTTGCGTCAGATTTGAATTAGATTTTCGAGGTCAGATTTTCACCCGAAGAAGGAGCATAGCCGTAGCTATGTGACTGATGAGGGAGGAAATATGAACCGAAAAGATTTTCAAAGATGATGCAGGTTATTATTTGAAGATTACTAAAATAAAGAGAGCTCCGCTTTTAACGCGGAACCCTATCCCAGTGGTCGTCAGTTGCAAAGGTAAAAACTTTTTGGGAACAAACAAAATTCCTCAATTTTCAATTTTCCAATTTCAATCGCAGACAACAATGTGTCGCGAATGAGAGTTTCACGGATTCATCCACCCTGTAGCCCACGAGGGCAAGCACGTGGGATGTTTCGGCATCTGCTGCCACGACCAAAGCTTTTTCTTTCTGCAAAGCATTGAATTTCAAATCAGTGAACAAGTCGCTGAGTTTTTTTCGCCCCTTGGTGCCTATGGGTCTCATCCAGTCCCCGTGCCTCCATTGCCTCACCACAAAAGGGAAAGGCAGCAGAGCTGCATCCACAACGGTTTCCCCCAATGGCCTGACAAAAGAAAAATCCTCAGGACGGTCGAAAACTTCCACAGTCAGAGTCCCCGCAGCTGTCTCATAGTTTCCCGGAGCCCCTATCTCCACGTCTTCTTGCCGGATAGCAACATCCTCCGGCACAATCAGAACTGCATCAGAAGTCATCACAGCCTTGAGACCGTTGCTATGGAAGACCTTGCCCGGTACGGTGCGCCCCGAGCCCACCAGATCCAAAATGGAAGCAATCACCGCAGGAGCCATCCCCGCTTGCTCCAGATTGCTGTAAAGGGCATGGCGCCAATTCTTGCCCTTGCGGTCATATCCAATTCTCAACTCACCGGAAGGCATAATCTCACTATCTACTGCAAAGTCGGGCAGGGCATCGGAAGCATCCTTGAAATTTGCCATATCCTGATTAAGCGTGCGCACCACGGATGGATTCAGCCTCTCCAAAAGGGGCAAAACCTCGTTGCGAATGAGATTGCGCTTGTATTCGCAGGAGGAATTGGTGCGGTCTTCCCTCCATTTGACCCCGTTTGCAAAAGCATAGCCCTCAATCTGTTTGCGGGTCATATCCAGCATCGGACGCCATATTCTCAATTCGCCTTCGCCGGGAATGGACATAAGGGAATATTCCTTCATTCCGCAAATGCCCCTCAGACCAGTACCCCGGACAAGGTTCAGCAGCAGGGTTTCGGCATTGTCGTTTGCATTGTGCGCCACCACCACGCAGGCATATCCGTATTCCCGGCACACTCGGGCGAAAAAACCATAGCGCAGGTCCCGGGCTGCCATTTCTATGCTCAGGTTATGCTCTCTTGCATATTCCCCTGTGTCGAAATCTGCACGGTGGAAGGTAATGCCGCGATTACGGGCCCATTCGCAGACAAAGTCGGCATCGCCGTCACTGTCCTCCCCTCTCAAGTGGAAATTGCAGTGGGCGATGCCGAATTCAAGTTTCTGAGAATAAATACTGTCGGCCAGAACCATAGAGTCAATTCCGCCGCTCACCGCGAGCAGCAGCTTCCCGTAGAACTCGTCAGGCCTGGGTTTCATCAGTTGGTTTTGCTTGCGATGGTCCAGGTGAAACCGAAGGCGAGGGATTC
>JALFCH010000077.1 GCA_022771245.1 Rikenellaceae bacterium
AAGTAGGAGTTGGCGAAGGGAGGGGATTTCTGCGTTACTCGACTTGTCAAAATCCTCACAACCATTAGGTTGCTGCGGTATTTGACTGCGCCGAAAGCCTTGAACTCCCCTCCCTATCCAACTCCAACTCCAAGACCTGATTTACGTGGATGGGGATTTCTGCGTTACTCGGCTTGTCAAAATCCTCACAATGCACCGCACAAAAGACTGACAGTTTGTCAGTCTTTTGTGTTTGGATTGCTATTTGAGGATTGGATGTTGCCCCGGAATGTCGGGCATAGAAAGAAAAATATAAAAAGAAACATACTTATGGCAACTGAACAGAACACCCAGACCGGCAAAATCGGCGTAACCACCGAAAACATATTCCCGGTAATCAAAAAATTCCTCTATTCCGACCACGAAATCTTCCTCCGCGAACTCGTGGCAAACGCAGTGGACGCAACCCAGAAAATGAAAGCCCTCGCCGCCTCAGGCGAATTCAAGGGCGAACTGGGCGACCTCAAAGTCAGCATAGTCCTCGACGAAGCAGCCAAGACCTTGAAAATCATTGACGAAGGTATCGGTATGACTGCAGAGGAAGTGGATAAATACATCAACCAGATTGCATTTTCATCGGCAGGTGAATTCCTCGAGAAATACAAAGACCAGATCAGCAGCATAATCGGCCATTTCGGACTCGGTTTCTATTCCGCATTTATGGTTGCCGACAAAGTCACCATCGAGACCCTCAGCTGGAAAGACGGCGCAAAGGCAGTGAAGTGGATCTGCGACGGATCCCCTGAGTATTCTATGGAAGAATGCACAAAGAGCAGCAGGGGAACAGAAATAACTCTCTATCTCTCAGAAGATTCCTCAGAGTTTGCAAGCAAGGGCAGAATCCAGTCCCTTCTGGAGAAATACTGCAAATTTATGCCTGTGCCCGTGGTCTTCGGCAAGGAGCAGGAATGGAAAGACGGCAAATACGTGGACACCGACAAGGACAATGTAATCAACAACATAGAGCCTCTCTGGACCAAGAAACCTTCCGAACTCAAGGACGAGGACTACAACAAGTTCTATTCAGCCCTCTATCCTATGGCCGAGGAGCCTCTCTTCCACATCCACCTCAACGTGGACTACCCTTTCACCCTCACCGGCATCCTCTACTTCCCGAAAATCAAGGACCAGATGGAAATCAGCCGCAACAAAATCCAGCTTTTCTGCAACCAGATGTTCGTGACTGACTCGGTGGAGGCCATAGTACCTGACTATCTGACATTGCTCCACGGTGTCATTGACTCTCCGGACATTCCTCTCAATGTGTCCAGAAGCTATCTCCAGGCAGATTCCAACGTCAAGATGATTTCAGGCTACATCACCAAGAAGGTGGCTGACAGGCTGGAGGAAATCTTCAAGAAGGACCGTCAGGCATTCGAGGAAAAATGGGACAACGTCAAGCTCTTCATAGAATACGGAATGATTTCCGACGAGAAATTCTGCGAAAGGGCGCTCAAGTTCTGCCTGCTCAAGAACACTGAGAACAAATATTTCAGCATCGAAGACTACCGCAAGGGCATTGAGGGCAACCAGACAGACAAGGACAAGAAACTCGTAATCCTCTATGCCACAAATGCAGAGGACCAGTATTCCTATATTGAAGCCGCAAAGAACAAGGGCTATGACGTGCTTCTGCTCGACTGCCACCTCGACTCCTATTTCGTGAATATGCTTGAGAGCAAGCTCGAGAATGTGAAGTTCGCAAGGGTGGATTCCGACAGCATAGACAGACTCATTGTCAAGGAAGAGGTCAAGAAACCTGAGCTCAAAGAAGACGAGAAGAAGGCCCTGGACGAAATCTTCAAAGGCGGACTTCCGGAAGGGATGGAGTGGAATGTGGATGCCGACAACCTCGGCGCTGATGCGGCTCCGGTGCTCATTACCCAGTCCGAATTCATGCGCAGATATCGCGAGATGTCCAAACTCGGAGGCGGTCTGAATTTCTACGGCTCAATGCCTGAGTCATACACGCTTACGGTGAATCTCGAGAACCCGCTGGTGGCAGAGCTCCGCAGCGCTGACGCATCCACGGAAGATGCAAAGGCTGCAAGGAATGAAAAGGCACGCCAGATTACAGACCTTGCACTTTTGGCCAACGGTCTGCTCAAGGGTAAGGCACTCTCGGACTTCATCACCCGCAGCTACAAACTGCTGTAAACCGCAGACTCTGGACGGCCCGGAAAATCTTATTGAAAATATACTGTTTGAGGACAGCCGATTCAATGAATTTTCAGGAATATTTTTTAACTTTGCACCGCTTCGTGGCTCCGGTCGGAAGCGGTGCATTTTTACACTTCGCAAGAGGAGGCACGTTTAACGGAAACAATTGTTTTATAATTAATTATAGACTGAATTATGGTTTATTCACACGAAGTGCAGCAGATGTGCTGCGTCAAAAAAGGACCTAACCACGGTCCGGCTCCAATTCCTGAAGAGGGAAAATGGGTGAAAGCTAAGGAAGTCACCGACATCTCCGGTCTCACTCACGGAATCGGCTGGTGCGCTCCTCAGCAGGGTGCCTGCAAATTGACTCTCAACGTCAAGGACGGCGTCATCCAGGAGGCTCTCGTGGAGACTATCGGCTGCTCAGGTATGACTCACTCTGCCGCTATGGCTTCTGAGATTCTTCCGGGCAAGACCATTCTCGAAGCCCTCAACACAGACCTCGTTTGCGATGCAATCAACACTGCAATGCGCGAACTCTTCCTCCAGATTGTCTATGGACGTACCCAGTCAGCATTCTCCGAGGGTGGTCTGATGATCGGTGCAGGTCTTGAGGACCTCGGAAAGGGACTCCGCAGCCAGGTAGGTACTCTCTACGGCACACTTGCAAAGGGTCCTCGCTATCTCGAAATGGCAGAAGGTTACATCAAGACTATTGCTCTTGACAAGAACGATGAAATCTGCGGTTACGAATTCGTACACCTCGGCAAATTTATGGACCTCGTAAAGAAGGGCGTAGATGCCAATGAGGCTCTCAAGCAGGTTACAGGTTCTTACGGCCGTTTCTCAAAGGAGGCCGGTGCAGTTAAATACATTGACCCACGTAAAGAATAAGGAGACAGAACTATGATCAGAGAAGTAAAATTCGAAAGTCAGGATCGTCGTATGAAGCAGATTCTCGCTGCTCTCAACGCCAATGGCATCAAGGACATCGAGGAAGCAAACGCGATTTGTGACAGCTACGGTCTGGATCCTTACAAGACTTGTGAGGAGACTCAGCCGATTTGTTTCGAGAACGCAAAATGGGCTTATGTAGTAGGTTCCGCCATCGCTCTCAAGAAAGGTTGCAAGAATGCCGCTGAAGCAGCTGAGGCCATAGGTATCGGTCTTCAGTCTTTCTGCATCCCGGGTTCAGTTGCTGATGACCGCAAGGTAGGTCTGGGCCACGGAAACCTCGCAGCCATGCTTCTCCGCGAAGAGACCAAGTGCTTTGCATTCCTCGCAGGCCACGAGTCATTCGCAGCTGCAGAAGGCGCAATCAAGATTGCAGCAAAGGCTGACAAGGTGCGCAAGGAGCCTCTCCGCTGCATCCTCAACGGTCTCGGAAAAGACGCTGCCCAGATCATTTCCCGCATCAACGGTTTCACTTATGTGCAGACCCAGTTCGACTACTACACTGGTGAGCTCAAAATCGTGCGCGAAATCGCCTACAGCGACGGCCCGCGTGCAAAGGTGAAATGCTATGGTGCAGATGACGTGCGCGAAGGTGTGGCAATTATGTGGCACGAGGGAGTGGACGTTTCCATCACAGGCAACTCCACCAACCCTACCCGCTTCCAGCACCCGGTTGCAGGTACCTACAAGAAAGAGCGCGTGCTCGCAGGCAAGCCATATTTCTCAGTTGCATCAGGTGGCGGTACAGGCCGTACCCTTCACCCGGACAATATGGCAGCAGGTCCTGCATCCTACGGTATGACCGACACTATGGGCCGTATGCACTCAGACGCACAGTTCGCAGGTTCATCTTCAGTTCCTGCACACGTCGAGATGATGGGCTTCCTCGGCATAGGAAACAACCCTATGGTAGGTTGCACAGTTGCTTGTGCAGTTGACGTTGCTCAGGCACTCAACAAATAGCAGCATCAACATTCAACGACAACGGCTCCGGAGATTCTTCGGAGCCGTTTCTGTAATATAAATGCAGAACCCGTGCATCATTCGGATATACCGCGCTGCAGAGCTTCGAGATATTGCGTTCCGAACTTGAGGTCCGGCTCCAGGTAATTTCCCTCCGCCCATTCGTTCCAGGATTTAACGAAAGCAATCTTGTGTTCTTCCGGCTTGTCCCTCAGCACATCCACCACATCCGAAACGTGTTCTGCGAAATACTCAGGAGTGGAATTGTGCAGGATGAAGGCTTTCTTCCCTGTCCTCGGGGAATGGTCCCAGTTCGGTATCATAGTAGGGATTACGTCTTCGCGGCTGTCAAAATCCTTGTCCACAAACCAGCGGGCTGCCTTCCTGTATTCGACCACGGTGGGACGATGCAGAAGTTTTGCCTTCAATTTTGCCAGTTTTTTGATTGATGGTTTTTTCTCTTCAAAATCGAACAACCTCACCACATTCACGGCATCGAAACCCATCTCTTTCATCTTGGCATACTCATCATCAGGACTATAAGTCTGAGAAACGAAATATATGCCTTCCAAACCGTTTGCCGCTGCCAGTTCCTTCCAGATGGACATCATATTCAGAATTTCGGGCGCATTGTTCAACGGACGATATATCATAAACAGAGGCTTCCCGTCCACTTTAATATACCTTTTGTCCAGAAACGCAGGCAAAACCTTGTTGAAATGGGCAATATAGTCATCTTTCCCCGGATATTTCTGCTCAATGAGAATTTCCCGGTCATTGGTGCCGTGCCAGAACCCGGCCCAAGATTCATTCGCCCAGCCCAGACAGAAGGGGAAATCAGGTTTGCCCGACTCAAGTACCTCCTGAAACGGTCTTTCCAAGAGCATCTTGCCGTTGCCGAACCAATAATGCCAATATAAAAATCCTTCAATGCCGTATTGCCTTGCAAGATCTGCCTGGGCCTCCCTTGTTTCGGGCACCCTCAAATCGTAAAAGCCCAAATCGGCTGGCAATTTCGGCTGGTAATGTCCGGGGAATAGGGTTTTAGCCTTTGCAACATTAGTCCATTCAGTGAATCCCTTGCCCCACCACTCGTCATTTTCAGGAATGGGATGAAACTGCGGAAGATAAAAGGCTATCACACGGACTTTTCCGTCCGCTTTCTGCACCGGATTACTCATAATACACCTTGGTATTCAAAAGATATTTTGTAGAGAGATACTTCTCAATACGCATTGCATTGAAGTACAGTCTCAAATGATTCTGCGCGGTATAAAGCCTGAGATATCTTTTCAATCCATATTCACGGGCTTTGACCGGAAGCATAGGTTTGATTTCCTTGCGTATCTGTTCGATATAATGCATTGACACCTCATCCCTTTTCCTCAACCTTGCAATTTCCTTGATTTGCTGAACTCCGGTTTTAACCAATCTGACTTCCATCTTTCGCCACCTGTCCGGAATAAGATTCGTTTTCTTAATGTACTCCACACGGTCCTTCTCGGCTCTGAAGAAATGGTAACGCTTGAGCGGGTCCGTGTCGTGGTCCGTACTTCCCTTTCTCTGACGGTAATGATAAAGCGAAATCTGACGCCACGCCACCTTTTCGGCATTCACAAACCATTTGAACAGAGTCGAATAGTCCTCATAATAATAGGATCTCGGAAGAGGCTCTGTAATCATTTCCTTCTTGAAAAGTTTGTCCCAAAGGTAACTGTGAATGATCTTGTCTTCGATAACTTCCTCCATAGCCTCTTTGCCTGACATAATTATGGTCTCACCGGAATCATAATATGCACTTTCCTTATTGACATAGTTGAAGAAATAACCGCAAATTGATATGTCAGCACCATTTTCGACCATAGTATTGTACAGGATTTCGTACATACGCGGTTCAATCCAGTCATCGCTGTCCACGAAACCTATGCAGTCGGCCTTGGCCTGCGATATGGCAATGTTGCGGCTGTCCGCCTGACCTGTATTTTCCTTGTGAATTACCGTGAAACGGGCATCTGCGGCAGCATATTCATCGCAAATCTCCCCTGAACCATCAGTGGAACCGTCATCCACCAGAATAGCCTCCCAATCCGTCAATGTCTGCGCAAGTATGGAGTCCAGACATTCGCGGATGAAATTCTTCACATTATAGACAGGAACAATGATGCTAATCAAAGGTTTTTTCATCGGCATAATCAAAAATATGGTAAATCAGCCCAAAAGATGCTGAAAATGACCCAAAAGTTGCATTGGGCCGCAAAGATAACAAAATTTGACGGAATGAATATAAAAGGGTAACTTTGCAAGTTAAAATTCACAACTTTTTGAAATGCTATCAGTAATCATTTGTTCTATAGAGCCGGAAAAAGCGGAAGAGGTAAAAGCTAATATCGACAAAACTTCAGGCATACCGCATGAATTCATTGTCATTGACAACAGGGAAAAGAAATGGCCCATCACCAAGGCCTACAATGAGGGGGCTAAGATGGCAAAATATCCATATCTGCTGTTCATACACGAAGACGTTTTTTTCCAAAGAGAAGGCTGGGGCAGGATAATATTGGGAAAACTTGCTGAAAAAGATTGCGGAGTGATAGGATATGCAGGTACAAGAGTAATGTGGAACAGTTACTCCGGATGGTTTCAAACCTATGAGTGGCAGTTGCTTATGCTCTATCAGGGAGGAAAGGGCGAAACTTCCATATTGTCCTCAAGCGGAGTGGAACTCGAACATCCTTTCGGCGAAGTTGTCTGCCTTGACGGACTTGCCCAATTCGTAAGGAAGGATGTATGGGAGGAATACCGCTACGACGATGTGAACCTCAAGGGCTTCCATTGCTATGACGTTGACTTCACTTTGAGGATTTGCGCCGGAGGGAAATACAAAAATTATGTCTGCGGAGTGCCTGAGGCCATAGTGGAGCACCGTTCACACGGAAACCTCAACCAGGCGTGGTATGACGACACAATCCGTATGCACGACACCTGCTGGAAAGGGCTGTTGCCGCTCAAAGTGGAGTCCTACGAAATTGAGCTGAAAGAGGCATTGCGTGAAGCGGAAAGAATAGACCACTATTTCCTCAAGAAAATGACCAAAGGAGGATTCAAGGGTCAGGGACACGTGTTGCGCAGGTTCATATTCAAGTATCCTATGACAGGGAAACATCTGGGGCATTGCATCGAAGACAGTTTCAGATGCCTTGTCCATATCTTCAAGAAACACAATTAATTAAGTATGAATATAATAAAAACAGACATAGAAGGAGTGGTAATCATCGAGCCGAAGGTGTTCGGGGATGCCAGGGGCTATTTTTTCGAGTCATTTTCCGAAAGGGATTTCTGCTCACAGGTGAGACAGGTAAGATTTGTTCAGGACAACGAGAGCAAATCCCGCTACGGGGTGGTCCGGGGGCTGCATTTCCAGAAGCCGCCATTTGCACAGAGCAAGCTCGTGAGAGTGGTGCAGGGTTGCGTACTGGACGTGGCTGTGGACATACGCAAGGGGTCACCGACCTACGGA
Organism: Rikenellaceae bacterium; assembly: GCA_022771245.1. Classification (GTDB taxonomy): domain Bacteria; phylum Bacteroidota; class Bacteroidia; order Bacteroidales; family UBA932; genus Cryptobacteroides. The sequence goes on from JALFCH010000077.1 coordinate 7,637, forward strand.
AAACACGTTGCGGTGGAGCTGAGCGGGGAAAACCACAGGCAACTTTTCATTCCGAGAGGCTTTGTCCACGGATTTTCAGTACTTTCCGATGAAGTGGTGTTCCAATACAAATGCGACAATTTCTACGCGCCGTCAGAGGAAGGGGCACTTGCCTGGGATGACCCAAAGCTCGGAATTGACTGGGGAATACCTGAGGAAGCAGTGCTGCTGTCCGAGAAAGACCGTCACCATCCTTCATTGGACCAGTTGGAAAGTCCGTTCTCATACGGTGAAAACTTATATCCCGAATTGCATAACATCTAAGTAACTGATTATGAAAGGTATAGTTCTGGCTGGAGGTTCCGGCACACGCCTCTATCCCATCACCAAGGGAGTGAGCAAACAGATGCTCCCCATTTTTGACAAACCTATGATTTACTATCCCATATCCACACTTATGAACGCCGGAATCAGGGATATACTTATAATTTCCACCCCGCAGGACCTGCCGGGATTCAGGAGGCTGCTCGGAGACGGAAGCGACTTCGGAGTCAAGTTCAGTTATGCGGAACAGCCATCTCCCGACGGACTTGCACAAGCTTTCATCATCGGCGAGGAATTCATAGGAGAGGATAATGTCTGTCTGGTGCTCGGAGACAACATCTTCCACGGGAACGGGTTCAGTCCTATGCTGAAATCAGCTGTGAATGACACCGAAAAGGGACTCGCCACAGTATTCGGCTACTGGGTGGCAGATCCGGAAAGATACGGAGTGGCCGAGTTCGACAAAAACGGGAAATGCCTTTCCATAGAGGAGAAGCCGGCCAACCCTAAATCCAACTACGCGGTGGTGGGACTCTATTTCTATCCTAACGAGGTGGTGAAGATAGCCAAGACCATAAAGCCTTCTGCCAGAGGAGAGTTGGAAATCACCACAGTCAATCAGACCTTCCTGCAAGAGGGCAAACTCAAGGTCCAGACTCTCGGAAGGGGATTTGCATGGCTCGATACGGGCACCCACGACAGCCTTTCGGAGGCATCCACATTCATAGAGGTAATCGAAAAGAGGCAGGGACTGAAAATTGGCTGTCTCGAAGGCATAGCCTACCGCAACGGATGGATTGACGAGGCAAAGATGAGGGCTCTGGCTGCCCCTATGCTCAAAAACGGCTATGGACAATACCTGCTCCGTGTGATTGAAGAATTGAAGAACACGCATCCAAGTGCGGAAATCTGAAACTTATGAACATACTTGTAACAGGAGCCAACGGACAGTTGGGCAATGAAATGAGGCTGCTCGCACAAGGGAGCGGCGACAAGTACATATTTACGGATGTGGTGGATGTCCCGGGAGTGGAAACGGTCCATCTGGACATAACGGACCGGGAGGCTGTGCGCAAAATGGTGAATGACAACGGAATAGATATCATCGTCAATTGCGCCGCCTACACCAATGTGGACGCAGCCGAGAGCAACGGGGACCTTGCGGAAAAGCTCAATGCCGACGCACCTGAGAATCTGGCGGTTGTGATGGCAGAGCGGGAAGGATTGCTCCTGCACATTTCGACTGACTATGTATTCGGCAAGGAAAAATACAATGTGCCCTGCAGGGAAGACCAGAAAGGCAGTCCTACAGGTGTTTACGGACTCACAAAACTTCACGGGGAAGAGAAAATCAAGGCTTCCGGATGCAAATATGTGATTATCCGCACAGCCTGGCTCTATTCTGAATTCGGCAAGAATTTCTGCAAGACTATGCTCGCCCTCACTTCATCCAAACCTGAAATAAAAGTGGTGTTCGACCAGGCCGGCACTCCCACCTACGCCCTCGACCTTGCTGGAGCAATCTGCTCTGTCATAGATGATTACAGACAAAGTTCAGGCAATACCTACGCCAAGACAGGCATTTACCACTACAGCAACGAGGGAGTTTGCTCGTGGTACGATTTCGCGAAGATGACTGCCGAGTTTGCCGGTCACACAGACTGCCGCATACTCCCCTGCCACAGCAACGAATTCCCGAGCCCGGTGGTTCGCCCCTCATATTCCGTACTCGACAAAACACTCATAAAGCAGACTTTCGGAATCAGCATCCCTTATTGGACCGATTCCCTGAAAACCTGCATCAGCAAAATCAAGAACTGATATGCCAGCAAAGACAATACTTATAACCGGAGGCGCCGGATTCATCGGAAGCCACCTTGTGAGACTGATGGTGAACAACCATCCAGACTACCGCATCATCAACCTCGACAAACTCACTTACGCAGGTAATCTTGCGAATCTCAAAGACATAGAGAATAAGCCGAACTACCGTTTCGTAAGAATGGACATCTGCGATTTCGAGGGAGTTCTGGAACTGCTGCGCAGCGAAAAAGTGGACGGCATCATCCACCTTGCCGCCGAAAGCCACGTGGACCGTTCCATCAAGGACCCGTTCACATTTGCACGCACCAATGTGCTCGGAACCCTTTCCCTGCTGCAGGCTGCAAGGCTGTATTGGGAATCCCTGCCGGAAAAATACGAGGGCAAGCGCTTCTACCACATATCCACAGACGAGGTTTACGGTTCATTGCGCCTCACCCACCCGGAAGGCATTGAGCCTCCGTTCTCGACCACTGCATCTTCCGGAACCCATCACCTGGCCTATGGAGAGGAATTTTTCAGGGAGGAGAACAAATACACCCCTCACTCCCCCTACTCGGCTTCCAAGGCATCATCCGACCATTTCGTGAGAGCCTTCCACGACACCTACGGAATGCCGACTATTGTGACCAACTGTTCCAACAACTATGGTCCATATCAATTCCCAGAGAAACTTATTCCTCTGTTCATCAATAATATACGTCACCGCAAGCCGCTTCCTGTCTATGGCAGGGGCGAGAATGTGAGGGACTGGCTCTATGTGGAAGACCACGCACGGGCCATCGACCTCATTTTCCACAAAGGGGAAATTGCCGAGACATATAACATCGGAGGATTCAACGAATGGAAGAATATAGACATAGTCCGTCTGCTCATCAGGACTGTGGACAGGCTTTTGGGAAGAGGAGAAGACGAGGATATGAACCTCATCAGCTATGTGACTGACAGGCCGGGACACGATGAACGCTATGCCATAGACTCCAGCAAACTGCAGAAGGAACTCGGATGGGAACCGTCGCTGCAGTTCGAGGAAGGGCTGGAGAAGACAGTCCGCTGGTACTTGGAAAATCAGGACTGGCTGGACAATGTGACTTCCGGAGACTATATGAATTATTACGAACAGATGTACTCCCAACGATGACATCTGTACTGCCATAGACCTTTCATAGATAGCCATTCCACAGATGAATTTCAAGCTCATATCCGACTACAGCCCTTCCGGAGACCAGCCATCCGCAATAGACGGAATATGCCGGGCTCTGAAAGATGGTTCGGAGGCAGTCACCCTGCTCGGAGTCACGGGTTCGGGCAAGACCTTCACAATGGCCAATGTCATTGAAAGGCTGCAACGTCCTGCATTGATACTCAGCCACAACAAGACACTGGCGGCCCAGCTTTACGGGGAATTCAAAGCTTTTTTCCCCAACAATGCGGTGGAATATTTCGTGTCCTATTACGATTATTACCAGCCGGAAGCCTACATCCCCACCACCGACACCTATATAGAGAAGGACCTGAGCATCAATGATGAAATCGAGAAATTGCGCTTGAGTGCAGCATCGGCTCTGATGTCCGGCAGAAGGGACGTCATCGTGATTTCCAGCGTTTCTTGTCTGTATGGCATAGGCAATCCGGAAGACTTTCACAATCAGACAGTTGTGGTGCGCAAGGGAGAGCAGAGAAGTCTCACCGGGCTGCTCTACAAACTGGTGGATGCCCTATATTCACGCACGGAGACGGATTTCAAACGGGGCACTTTCAGGGTGCGCGGAGACACGGTGGACGTGTGCATAGGCTATGGGGAAAATGCCGTCAGGATTGAATTCTTCGGAGACGAAGTTGACAGAATCTGTTCCATCGACCCTGTGTCGGGTGCCACACTGCAGGACATAGACCAGATTTCCATCTACCCGGCCAACAATTTCGTGACCACCAAAGAGAGGTCCGCCAAAGCCATCAGTATGATTCAGGATGACCTTATGACGAGGTACGACCAGCTGATGGAATTCGGCAAGGGCCTGGAAGCCAAGAGGTTGAAACAGAGGGTGGAATACGACCTGGAGATGATTAAGGAAATGGGCTATTGTCCCGGAATCGAGAACTATTCGCGCTATTTCGACGGGCGCAGCGAAGGGATGAGACCTTTCTGCCTGATTGACTATTTCCCGAAGGACTATATCACCTTCATTGATGAGAGCCACGTGACCATACCGCAAATCAGGGCTATGTACGGAGGAGACCACTCCCGCAAGTCGGTGCTGATTGACTATGGCTTCAGGCTGCCGGCTGCGGCTGACAACAGGCCTCTTAAGTTTGACGAGTTCGAGGCGTTGTGCGGACAGACGGTCTATGTGAGCGCTACTCCTGCGGACTATGAACTTGAGAAGTCGGAAGGGCTTGTGGTAGAGCAAGTTGTGCGTCCTACGGGGCTGCTTGACCCTCCCATTCAGGTCCGGCCGACCAAGAATCAGGTGGATGACCTGCTGGAAGAAATCCGGGTGAGGGCCGAGGCGGACGAGAGGGTGCTGGTGACAACTCTGACCAAGAGAATGGCCGAGGAACTGGAGAAGTATTTCACCAATATGGGAGTGCGCTGCCGTTACATACACTCGGATGTGGACACTATGGAAAGGGTGGAAATCATCGAGGATTTCAAGAACGGACTGTTCGACGTGCTGGTGGGAGTGAACCTTCTGAGGGAGGGACTGGACATTCCTACGGTGTCGCTGGTGGCGATTCTGGATGCTGACAAAGAAGGCTTCCTGCGCAGTGGAAGGGCACTTACCCAGACTGCAGGAAGGGCTGCGAGAAATGTGAACGGCTTGGTTATTATGTATGCGGACACCATCACGAAGTCTATGCAGGAGACCATCTACGAGACGGACCGCCGCAGAACCAAGCAGATGGAATACAACAAGTTGCATGGGATTACACCTAAGCAGGTGAGCGTCCGGAACAATGCTTTGGCTGAAGGCAGGCCAGCTTCCGGAAAGGCCGTCAAGTTCGGAAGCGGAAAGGTCAGTGCTGCAAATTCATATCAGGCCCCTACCTATGTGCCTAATCCTTCGGACCTGGGAACCGGGCGGATTACCGTGGGCCTGGGACACGATTCTGTGCGTGAAAGCAACAGCGCCTATGTGGACGGATATGTGGCAGCGGATCTTGCGGCTGTGCTTCAGGACCCTGTGATACGGTCTATGAGCAGGGAACAGGTGGAGAAGGCTGCAGAAACTGCCAAGACCAATATGAAGAAAGCATCCGCCGAGCTGGATTTCGTGGCCGCAGCCAAATACCGGGACGAGATGTGGGCCCTCCAGCAATACCTCAAAGTCTGGAAAGAGTGAAGATGATGCGGGTTATTTTTGAGGGAAACTATCGTTTCAGGAACTGTCTTAATTTTTCTGCGCTATTGATGTCACGGTCAGTCTGAGCATCATTGAAAGCTCCTTCCTCCCATAGGGATGACAATGTCTCCCAGACATATTCATATTCAGGAGTACCGGGCACAAATTTGTCAAGCCAACGGGCAATCATTGAAGAAATCACAGGCCACTTGCAGTTTTGTGACCATTTATTCATCTGATAATCAGTAGCTTTCTCCCTATACAACCTATATGAAACATCAAGTCCGCGGCACCAGTTCCTGGTTTTCTTAACTCTGGAAGAGCCTAAATCTATGGAAGCGAAATTAGGATAATAGTAGTAGAACGGCAGATATGTGATTGTCATTGAAGGAGATTTGAGCATAACAGCACTCCACCACGGGAAATCTTCAAATGTCAACCCTTTGATGAACTGGATGTCTTCGATAATTGACTTTCTCAATAAATGCCTCCACACGTAAAAATGTTTTATCGGCCAATCGATGCCCTTGGGATGTGAATACTCCGTACAATGAGCGAAAACATCATCGGTCACATGATATTTGATTTTCTCAATATCATATTTTTTACGGTAACCGAAAGGCTTGTATGCAATGGTATCAAGCCCCAAAAAGTGACGGACAAATGTTTTGTTGCGGTAATTCGGGTCTTTGTACCAGCTCACTATGTCCGTACCGGTCTTCTGTTGAAGGGCCATAGCAATCTCGAGAGTCTGAGGATGAATGAAATCGTCAGAGTCAAGATATACGATGAATTCACCACCAGCATTCTTCAAACCAACATTCCTTGCGTCGCTCAATCCGCCATTCGGTTTATTTACCACCCTGATTCTGGAATCTGCGGAAGCGTATCTTTCCAGAATAGCCTGGCATGAATCCAAACTCCCGTCGTTGACACATACAGCTTCCCAGTCTCTCCAGGTCTGGGCAAGTACCGAATCCAGGCAACGCTCCAGAAATCGTTCAACATTATAAACAGGAATGATGATTGAAATGGCAGGCATAACAAGCATTTTAGTGAATGATTCGCAAATGTATTACTAATTTGCCAACTATGCAATCCAATTTGACTCCATAAACTCAGATATAGGCTGAAATACTTGAGGATATGAGATTCTTAATTACGGATTAAAAATCTGCCGCCCGGTAAGCGCCCGACCCAGAGTCAACTCGTCGGCATATTCCAAATCATCCCCGAACCCGAGGCCCCGGGCAAGCGAAGTAACCCGGACATTTTCCCCGGCAATCTGCCTGTAGATATAGAAAGCAGTAGTCTCCCCCTCTACATCCCCGCTGAGCGCCAGAATCACCTCCACCGGAGACTCCCCGAAGGCCTTGACACGAGAGACAAGTTCAGCAATCGTAAGGTCTGAAGGCCCTATTCCATTGATGGGAGAGACCACTCCCCCAAGCACGTGATAAAGCCCGTGGTACTGCCCCGTGGCCTCGATGCTCATAACATCCCTCACCGACTGCACCACGCAAATGGTACTCCGGTCCCTTGTCCTGTCCGAGCAGATGGCACAGGTATCACAGTCCGAAATCATATTGCACTCCCTGCAATACTTCACATTGTCCCTAAGCGAATTGATTGCCTCAGTGAAATGGTGAACATTCTCCGCAGGCTGACGAAGAAGGTGCATAGCAAGACGAAGGGCACTCCTCGGGCCTATTCCCGGAAGAGTGCCTATTGCCTCAACTGCATTTTCCAGCAGTTTTGATGGGAAATTCGAATGCATTATTCCTGTGAGTCCAGCACAATGTGCATAGTGTCACGGGCAATCATCAACTCCTCGTTGGTGGCGATGACAGCAACCTTGACCTTGGAATCAGGGAGGGTAATCATCATTTCGTCCGCCTTTTCGCCTGCGTTCCTGTCATAGTCGAACTTGATTCCGAGATAGGTGAGATTCTCGCAGATGCGGCGGCGGAGTCTCGGATTGTTTTCTCCGATACCGCCTGTGAAGACAATCAGGTCCACTCCGTTCATCGCAGCAGTGTAGGCACCTATGAGTTTGGTGATGTCATAAGTGAGTTTTTTGAGAGTGACCTTCGCTCTGGCATTGCCGGCATTCGCAGCATCATTGAGGTCTCTGGCATCTGAAGAAAGGCCTGACAGACCGAGGAAACCGGACTGCTTGTTCATAATCTTGCTCATCTGGGCTGGAGTAAGATTCTCCTTCTCCATAATAAAAGTCACTATATCCGGGTCAAGACTTCCGCAACGCGTACCCATAATCATACCCTCAAGCGGAGTGAAGCCCATTGAAGTGTCCACAGACTTGCCGTTCTGCACTGCCGTCACGCTGCTGCCGTTACCGAGGTGGCAGGTAATGATCTTGCTGTTTTTCAGGTCTATGCCTGCGAACTCCGCACCCTTTGCACTGACATATTTGTGGCTGGTGCCGTGGAAACCGTAGCGGCGGACGCGGTATTTCTCATAATATGTGTAAGGAAGCGCGTAGAGATATGCATAGTCCGGCATAGTCTGATGGAATGCGGTGTCGAATACTGCCACCTGGGGCACTGAAGGGAGAGCAGCATTTACTGCCTCTATGCCGAGGAGGTTTGCAGGATTGTGGAGCGGAGCCACGTCGCAGCATTTGCGTATGCCTTCAACCACCTTCTCATTGATGAGAGCGCTGCAGAAGAATTCCTCGCCTCCGTGGACCACCCTGTGTCCGACTGCTTCGATGTCCTCGAGGGAATTGAGGACTCCGACTTCCTTGTCAAGGAGAGCCTCAAGCACTGCCTTGATTCCGACGGTGTGGTCTGCAATCGGCATTTCGCGTTCAATTTTCTGCTTCCCGGCAGCCTGATGCTTGATACAGCCGACTTCCATTCCGATACGTTCCACCAAGCCTTTGGCAAGGAGATCATAGACATTGTCGTTCTTCATATCCAGCAACTGGTACTTCAAAGAAGAACTTCCACAGTTAAGAACAAGAATTATCATAATGTTAAATTATTAATTATCTATACGTGATTCTGGCAATGCGTTAAGCAGCTTAGTAATCCTCAAAAAATAACCTGCATCATCTTTGAAAATCTTTTCGGTCCATATTTCCTCCCTCATCAGTCACATAGCTACGGCTATGCTCCTTCTTCGGGTGAAAATCTGACCTCGAAAATCTAATTCAAATCTGAGGCA
>JALFCH010000103.1 GCA_022771245.1 Rikenellaceae bacterium
CGCCTCAACGGCCCTCTTCTCATCCCCGGTGGGAGAAAGGAGGTCAATCCAGATTACATCCTGGAGATTAATGGCGTCCAAATCCGCCTCTGATCTCGAGACGGTCATTTGTCCGTTCAATCTGTAGAAGATTTCCACCATAGCCTTGGAGTTAAGCCTGCAAATTTATGCTTTTAATTTCATATAGGCAATTCTTGCAGGCATTTTTTGTTTGAGTGCCGGAGCCGTACGGAAACTATTCCACGTACAGGAGCAAACCTTTCAGATATTCACCTTCAGGGTGATAGATGTTTACGGAGTGGTCGGCAGGCTGGTTCAGGCGGTCAAGTATGCGCACGATCCGGCCGGTCTGTGCAGCTGCGGAAAAAACTGCAAGCGCAAATGCCTCCTTGTCCACAACCTGAGAACAACTGTAGGTAAACACCAGGCCACCGGGAGCCACCTTAGAAATTGCAGCAGCATTGAGCCTCTGATAAGCCCTCAAGGCATTGTCCCTGACTCCACGATGCTTGGCAAATGCCGGCGGGTCCACTATTATCAGATCATATTTGCCTTCCGGAATATTCTTCACATAGTCGATTGCATCACAACATAGCCCATAATGTTGAGCCTCAGGAGAGCCGGTCGTAAAGCCATTCAACTCCACATTTTTCTCCACCATAGCCATAGCCCTGGAAGAACTGTCCACCGAATCCACGTGGAGTGCACCTCCTGCAAGCGCATAGATTGAAAAGCCTCCAGTGTAGCAGAAAAGGTTCAACACATTCCGTCCCCGGGCATATCTTCCCACCAGTTCCCTGTTCTCCCTCTGGTCCAGGAAAAAACCGGTCTTCTGTCCCTCTGTCCAGTTCACGAGGAACTTGTGGCCGTGTTCGTGCACCAATTGTTCATCATCCCGGAAATCCGGACGCCTGTACATATAACCGTCAACAAGTTCCAGCCCCGCCTTGAAAGGAGCCGTGCCTGAACTTTTGTCATAGACAGCCTTGAGCGAGTCGCCATAGACTGCAACCAGGGCATCACAAATCTGCTTTCTGGAGCGGAACATACCGACTGAGTGGGCCTGCATCACGCAAACCCCGTTATACCAGTCGATTACAAGCCCGGGAAGATTGTCGCCCTCACCGTGTACCAGACGATAGCAGTCGGTCTGGGGCTGCCCTACGAGAGAGGCTGCAACTCTGACTCCGAGGGCTCGTCTTATCATAACCTCCCAAAAGTCAGGTGCCAGCACATCCGAATCGAAACTGAGTATTCTCACTGCTATGGACCCGATCTGCCAGTGTCCGCAAGCGAGGAAAGTGCCGTCGGCAGCATATACCGACACTATGTCACCTTCCTGAGGCGTGCCCTGCACATTCGCGATTGAACCGGAAAACACCCACGGATGGAAACGCCTGACTGACTCGTCGCGTCCCTTTCTCAAAAACACTTTTACCATAAACTATTCCGCATCTTCAGGAGCCGTCATAGGCAGAGGCTTCTGCTTGGTTTTCATTAACTTGAGATACATTTCACGGCATATCCAGGCATCGGTTGCCGCATATTTCTGCTGTTGTTCGGAAAGGGTTTCCGCCTCCCAATTGGAGAGTTGCTGAGCTTTGGAAATCTTGACTCCTATTATTATGGCGGCCATCTTCTTGACGCTCTTGTCCCGAATGCCCCAGTCTGCCACTATGTGCTGAAGATCCACGAAGGATTGATGCTGGAAACGGCTGTAGCGCTGGAGTCCCCTGATGTCATCGGTGGTGGCAGCTCCAACTTTCACTATATCCGGATTGGACAGGATGTTGCACAGGGCACGCTGCATTCCCAGGGATTTCACTCTGAATAGGAATGCACGATTAGGACCGGACAACTGGAGAAGAGCCACACCTGATTGAGGCGCGTGAGGTGTGAAACAAGGTTTGGTCTCAGTGTCAAACCCCAAAACCTTCTGCCTCTTGAGATAACGGACAGCTGATCGGTATTCCTCTCCCAGACTGTCTATAACCGTGATTTCCCCCGGAAACACCCCGACCGGCAGTTGCTCTATCAACTCCGGAATTATCCTTTCTATGAAATTGTTTTCCAGCACTTTCAATATTTTTCACCTGTCAGCCTGTAAACGTTCAGAAGTACAGGTTCAGACAATTTCTCCACTAAATTATACTCTTTTTCAGGCATATAGAGTCTGCTCAAAGCTATGGTCCTGAACACTTCCACGCTTGCGTCCGCCGAATGGTTGTACTTGAATTGTTGAGCAATCCTGCCCCCGAAATCGTTGCTTTCCAAAGGTATGCCATTTGCCGGAACGGTCACAAAAGCCTGGATTTCAGGGTAGGCAATGCGATGTGTGAACAGATTACGTTCCCGGAGCATTCTGTAAGTTGCCTTGACCGCCTCCCTGTTTGCATCTACGAAACGGAAATCCGGATCCAAGACTGAACGGTATTTTTCCATTTCTATGCCGGGAGAATTCCTGATTTCCTCCAAAAGCTCCACGAATCCGTCGTAATCCAACTCATCAGAAGGGACATACATCAGACGTTTGAGGGAACGGTTCTGCACCAGGCAGGTGTCCAGAAGGCTCAGGAACGACTCCCTCAATCCTTCATCCCTCAAGGCAAACTCCCGATAGTCCTTCAGGCCCTCATATTCGGCTGACAGTCTGTTCCAGACCTTACGGTAGATTCCCGCTTCTATATCCTCACGGGGCGAGAGCAAAACCGCCGAATCCCCTTCGAGACCGTCAAGAGCAGACAAAAACATCCGGTCAACAGCCGAGATGACCGGCGGGGCTGTGTGGAAAAGGCCACAGATATCCTCGTAACCGTATGCACAGAGATAGGGGGAAGCAATCACAAGGACTTTCGACCCTGACTTGACCGCCCCCATACTCGCCTCATACATATTGGAGTAGGCTTTTTTGCCCAGCGATGCCACTGCCATGGCGACGGCTGTTTCCCTCAATGCGTCCTGATTCCCGGCTACGATGAAACCCTTATATGGAGCATTGGCCAGGTCGAACACCGGAGCGATGACTTCGCCTGCAAAATCGTGCAACTCATCCGGGTTTGCACAACCGTTGATATTGTCGAAAAAGTCCGCAGCGATAAAGACGGAAGTCAGTTCACGACAGCAGTCGAAATCACCAATGACCGCCACCGCCGAATGCAAATCCTCCGGAGAGTAGTCGGCAAGGCAATGATACCCTACAAAAGTGGTGTCTGTCAGGGACCTGCTCAAATACCGGATAGGCTGCTCCTGCTCGGAATTCCTTCCTACACAGGCACTCAGGACAGCAATCAGGGACAATATGGACAAAAATTTCTTCATAGTTTGCGTGTCCACGGCAAAGCCAGGAGGTTCAGTAACACATAAAAGGCGAAAATGAAGAAAAACGCCGCAGAGAAATGCAGACGGAGGATGGCTACAAGCAGGACTATTGCCACGGCAACAGCAAGGAATATCATCCTCAACCTGCCCTGCAATCCGGAAAACAGCCTGGCTCCCTTCTTTATCTTCATTCCGAACATAGGAATTTCACTCACGAGCAGCAGGGAGAGCACCACCGAAATCAGAGGCGATGCCACAGCCACAAACGAGGGTCTGAGCCAGAGTGCAGACGCATCGTAAAGGGATGCATAACATACCATCGACCCCACCAGCATAGCGCAAGTCGGGGTTGCCATACCGATGAAATTGTCGGTCTGACGGTCATCCACATTGAATTTTGCCAATCTCAGGGCCGAGAACACGGCTATGAGCAAAGGGGCGTAAACCGCAATCCGGCTGCTCCATCCCAGGCTGTCCGCCACAATGTCAGTCTTGATGAAAAGACACATCATCAGAGCAGGCAGCACTCCGAAGCTCACCAAATCTGCAAGTGAGTCAAGTTCCTTACCTATAGGAGAATAGGCCTTAAGCAGACGGGCCGAGAGACCGTCGCAGAAATCGCAGACTGAAGCCCCCAGCATAAAGCAGAAAGCCAGCGGAAACTGGCCTTCGAAGGAGCACAATATCCCCAGCACACCACAGAGCAGGTTCATTGATGTGATGGTATTGGGGATATGTTTTACGATTGGGCTCATATTACTTTATGCCGAGCTTCTTCTTTATCGATTTCGGAAGAGCATCCTTGTGAACCACTATATTGAGGGTCTTGTAGCGCACGTAAGCATCGGAAGCATACCATATACCCTCATAGTCTCCTGCCTTGCCCCAGGAATTCTTGACGATGAAGTAAGGATTGCCGTTCTGGTCCTTTGCAAGGCCGTAGATATGCATTCCGTGGTCGTCAGTGGTCTCCTTGTTGTCATAGGCAAGCTGGCGCATTTCCTGAGTGATGACCTTTTCTTCAGCAGGAGCGCTCTCTTCCTTGCCTGTCTCGGATTTGCCCACCCATCTTTCCTGGTCAGAGCCGGCAGTCACCTTATTCTCGAAATCAGGCACGGTTGCGATGCCGCTGCGGGTGAAGCCCTTCTCGCTCACGTCGGCACCCCAGGCAATGGTGTAGCCGTTCTCAACAGCATTGTACATTACTTCCATCAATTCTTCGATAGGAAGATTGTATGCGCTGCCCCATCTCCAGTTGTCGCAGACCTCGATTATGAAAGGCTCGTAGAAAGGATGATGAGTGAATGAAGTGAGATTGATGTAGTCGTCGGTGTTGATACCCAGATAATCCCTGTAGGTCAAAGGGTTGAAAGCCTTCTCTTCAGCCTTGAATGTGGCAGGGATTTCGCCGAGATAGGCATCCAGGATTCCCTGGAATGCAGGCTTCCAAGCCGGGGTGAGCTTGCGGTTGGGATTGGTCACGAGAGCCTTCACGAAACCCTCAAGCACTGCATCAAGTTCTCCCTGTACAGGCAGTTCGGTGCCATAATTCATTCCTGAATAAACATCCTGAGGTACGATACCGTATGACTTTATGACTTCAAAGACGTCGCCGAAAGAACTTCCTGCAGAAAAACCGAGTTTGCCGTCGAGCCTGATGTATTTGACAGCCCTGTCGAAATAGGCGTGATTGACCACAAACATCTCGCTGAGGTCCACCTCAATCCCCTTCTGGCGGATAATTTCGGACTCCACGAAAGAAAGGGCGGAATAACACCAGCAGGTTCCGGATCTGTACTGGTTCTTGACACTTGTCACAGGGGCCTGCTTCACCACTGTGAATTCCGGTTTATCTTGTTTTACTTCCTGAGCAACTGCACTTAAGCTCAACATAATCGCCGCAAGGGCAAATAAACTTCTCTTCATAATATGTTTTTTATATTTGTTCAAAATCATGCAAAGATAAATCTTTGCTGCCTATTTTCAAAAAAGGAAGGCTACTTTCCGCTATGGGAATCCGGCTTCTCCAGCTTGAGATTGGCCATATTCAACCCCCAGCACCAGTTCTGCACTATCGGAACCGGTTGTCCGTCAAGATTCTCCTTATAGAAGACCTCCTTGAGATAGGTGTGGGAGTGTCCTCCGACCACCAGATCCACATTTCTGGTCCTTGACACGAGCACCTGGTCAGTGAACTCGTCGGGCTTACCGTCAAAACCCAGATGGGTGAGACAGATGACCAGATCGCATTTCTTCTTCGACTTGAGCATCAGCGCAAGACGGTTGGTCACCTCGGCCGGATCCTCGTACTTGAGTTGTTTCGCAATTGCCGCATCCACAACGGGACGGACATCAGTAGTAAGGCCTATGATGCCGATCTTGAGTCCGGCTTTTCTGACGATGGTGTAGGGTTTGACATATTTCCCGAGAGGAGTGTCAGAGAAATCATAATCTGCACAAACGACAGGCATTTTGAGCCTTTTCAAACGTCTTGCCAGGGCCTCGATACCATTGTCAAACTCGTGATTTCCAATGGCAACTGCATCGAAACCGAGGTCGTTCAGGAAGTCAATCTCGATTTCCCCTTCAAGAACGGTGAAATAGGAAGTACCCTGTCCGAAATCGCCCGCGTGGAGCAGCAGCACGTTGCGGCAACCGTCGGCTGTGCGCACGCTGTCGATATATGCAGCCTGTTCAATCACCCCGCCCCGGCCATAGACAGAAGTCGCCCGCTCGGGGTCATTGTGGCTGTGAGTGTCGTTCAGATGGAGTATGGTGAGGTCCTGGGCTGATGCCGAAAGAAACGCAAGCGCCGCAGCGACCGACAATGTCAATTTCTTCATAACTCGAAGCTTTTATAGCACAACAATTCTGTCATCAGTATGATATTCAATCGGTTGCCCAGCTTCGGTGAGACTTTTCACCTTGTCCAGCATAATGTCTATGATGTCCACGTCGTAGCTCACCAGGTTGCGGGAATTACGGGCCATATAGAGGTTGTCTCCCCCGTCCAGAAGGAAGGAAATCGTGGCCACGGAATACCATCTTTCATCGTCCAGCGGTGCTCCAGCCAGTTCCACGGACACCAGTTTGCCGCCATCAACCACCAGCTTGCATCCGCCCAACACCTGAATGCGCCTCTGAAGCATCGATTCCAATATGGACCTGATTTCCCTACCCTGAAGCTCAAGATAGACCACCTGGTTCTTGAACGGGAACATAGACATAAGGTCGTCCAGAATAACCGGCCCTTCCGGCATTGAGGTACGTATGCCTCCGAAATTGCCCACTCCGAAATCCACCTTCTTGCCCGAGAGCTGTTCCACACCTTCCATAATGGTGTCAATAAACCAGTTGGAGAGTTCTGACTGAGGCGCGTATGCCAGCATTTCGCGGGTACTGTGACCTATTACTGCCTTGACTGCCGCCATCTTGGGCTGTACGCCTATAAGATGGGAAGCCACCTTCGCCGTTGCACTGCCCTTAGGGAAACACCTTCCGTTCGGCGCCTCAT
Source organism: Rikenellaceae bacterium (assembly GCA_022771245.1). GTDB lineage: Bacteria > Bacteroidota > Bacteroidia > Bacteroidales > UBA932 > Cryptobacteroides. The sequence goes on from JALFCH010000103.1 coordinate 6,833, forward strand.
AATTGCCATTCCTGACCACTCCGAGAGTTTGCTCCACATTGTCGGCTGAAGGCGATGTGGCCCCAGTGCGGGAACCGTCCATTGAAGATATAGTCCAGGATTTGACCTTCACCTGGGCATCGCAAAGGATAGGGCACAGGAGCAGGGCCGATATTGTCAAATGAACCAGAATTCTATTCATATCTATTTCATTTTAAGCCATTTCCATAAATCCTTCCAAGTGGATTTCTTGCCGAAGGTAAGTATGCCGGCCCGATAGATTTTTGCAGAAATCCAGGCACAGGCCACGAATGTCAACAGAAGCAGGACTATAGAAAGAGCCAGTTGCCATACCGGCACTCCGAAAGGTATTCTTGCAAGCATCACTATAGGCGAGGTGAACGGAATGAGGGAGCCCCAAACCGCAATCGCACTGTCCGGAGACTTGAAGGAGTAGATTGCGATGAAGAATCCTATGAGCAGAGGAATGGTAATCGGGAGCTGTAGCTGGCTGCTGTCAGCCTCGTTTTCCACAGCCGAGCCTATTGCTGCGAAGAGGGATGCGTAGAGGAGATAGCCAAGTACGAAGAACACCAGGAAGGAGATGATTATCTGGCTGTAGTTCAAGTCCATAAGAGCCGCAATGACGGATGTGTCCTCAGCATCGAGGGTACTCATCATAGCCTCCGGGTCCATTCCCGCCATTTCCGTACCCGGCATCATCCCGCTCTGGCTCTGGGCAATCTGGTCGAAGCCCAGGACACTGCCTGCCACAGTAATGATAGCCAAGGTCAGCACCACCCACAGCAGGAACTGGGTGAGGGCCACGCAAGCCACTCCAATAATCTTTCCGAACATCAGTTCAGTCGCCTTGACGCTGGAAATCAGCACCTCAACCACTCTGCTGGCTTTTTCTTCGATGACAGAAGACATCACCATACCGGAGAACATTGCGATGAACATATATATCACCATACCCAGAAGCATCGAAACTATCATCTTCAATTCCGCAGAATCCAGTTTCGCCTTTCCGGAATCGTCTATGGTGTAGGTGGTTATGCTCACGTTGGACTTCACTTTGTCCATTATCTCCTTCAGGTCAGAGATGCCGCTGCAGGCGATTCTGTAATCCTCCACTGCGCTGTCCACGCGGGATGCTATGGCTTCCTTCAGGTCCATACTCAGCGCCTTGTCGGAATATGTGACCACATTCACGCTCCTGATGGAATCTATAACCGGGGATATATGGACCAGTACATCAAAGCCCTCTGAGGAAAGTTTTGTCTTGAGGGAATCCAGAGGCTGGGAACTGCAGTCGGTGAAGGTGTAGGACTCGTTGGAGACAAACTCGGACATTGCTATGCCGGATTCATCCACGACTGCTATATTTTTGCCCTTGTCCTCTGCAAGGAACATTATGAGCGACGGAATTACCGCGATGGCCGCGAAGAGAATCGGGCCCAGGAAAGTAATGATGAGAAAAGACTTTTTCCTCACCCTCGTCATGAACTCCCTTGATATGACGATACCTATATTTCTGAAATTCATAGTCTTGAGTAATTATTCGTCCTTATTTCCATCTTTGCTGACCAGGTCGATGAAGATGTCGTTCATCCTCGGTACGAGTTCCTTGAAGGAGCGCAGCTTGACAGAGGAAATCAGGGCAGCAAGCACGTCATTGCTCTCGGCCCCTTCCGCAAGTTTAAGCACGGCCACCCTCATTCCGTTCTGGTCCTCGTCGCTGAGTATGCTGAACAGGCCTTCAACCGGTTTCAATTGATTTTCAGCAGTATAGACCACTTCCACATTATTGTTGCCGTAACGGCGGCGCACCTCTTCCAGCTGGCCGGACACCACGAGACGGGACTTGTTGATCAGAGCAATGTCGTCACACAGTTCCTCAACCGATTCCATATTGTGAGTGGAGAGAACAATTGTGGCACCGGCATCCCTGAGCGAGAGGATTTCGTTGCGGATGAGCATAGTGTTCACCGGATCGAAACCGCTGAACGGCTCGTCGAGTATGAGCAGGGACGGCTTGTGCACCACGGTCGTGATGAACTGGACTTTCTGCGCCATACCCTTGGAGAGTTCCTCCACCTTTTTGTTCCACCAGGATTCTATGCCGAACTTGACAAACCAGGTCTTGAGTTCGTGTTCCGCTGCGGATGAGGACATACCCTTGAGACGGGCCAGGAACATAGCCTGCTCCCCCACCTTCATCTTGCGGTAAAGTCCCCTTTCCTCAGGCATATAGCCGATTTTCTCCACATCGTTCTGGGTGATGGGCCTGCCGTCGAAAAGCACTTCTCCCCCGCTTGGAATGGCTATGCGGTTGATGATTCGGATCAGGGTTGTCTTGCCTGCTCCGTTAGGTCCGAGCAAGCCGAAAATCCTGCCCTTTTCGAATGATACGCTGACCTTGTCCAAAGCCACTTTCTCACCGAAATTTTTGCTGACCTCTTTACATTCTATCAATTTCATATATCAAAAATTTGTCTTCCAATTCTTTGCGACATTTCTGAGTTTGCGGCATTTATGGGTTTGCAGTGCAATCAGCTATGCCAAAAGTTTGAGTATCAGTTCAGTAAACAGTTCTCCGGGAGATGCCTCTCCGTTGTCACCTCCCTTCCCCTTGAAATCATATTCCTTAAGCAGGGCTATGGCTGACATTGCCTTTCCGGGAGGATAGTTGCGGATGGCGGTGTCGTATTCCCTCAGGAAATATGGGTTCACTCCAAGCAGAGAGGCCTTTTCACTTGTGCTTGCGGAAGGCCTGGACTTGAGCAGTGCGTGATATTTCAGAATTCTGTAGAAATGGGTGAACAAGGCGGCTGTTGCCATAGGCAGGGCGAATTTTGCCCCGTCCCCAATGTATGCTGCTATCTTGAGGGCCTTCGGGACATTCCTGAACGAGAGCTCCCTTGTGAGCTCGAAAATGCTGAATTCCCTGCTGATACCTACATTCCTTTCAATGTCAGACGCACTCACCTTCACGCTCCCGGCGGGCAGATTCTTGAGCAATTTGTCGGTCTCTACAGCAATTTTCGCCATATCCACGCCTGCATATTCCGCAAGCAGGGCAGCTGCTTCAGGCTCGATTTCCAATCCCCTGGAACGGTAGTATGACGCAATCCACTGGGGCATCTCATAATCCCGCAACTCTTTGGATTCCACCACTATGCCTTTCTTGGACACAGACTTGTAGAGGGCCTTGCGCTTGTCTGCCGAGGCCCCGTGCATAGCAATCACCAGCACTGTGCTTTCCAGAGGATTTTCGCAATAGACCGCCAGATTTTCCAGAGTCTTCATCATCTGGGCTTCCTTCACCACCACAAGCTGACGTTCCGCAAACATGGGATAGCGCCTTGCGGCTGTGACCACCTCATCGGCATCCACATCCGCCCCATAGTATATCATCTGGTTGAAATCCCTTTCGCTTTCGTCATCGAAGGCGTTGGAAATCACGGCATTGCACACGAGATCCACATAATAGTCCTCGTCACCCATAAGAAGATACACGGGAGCAAATTTCTTCGCTTCCGTGTCTGAAACAATCTGTGAGCAAAATTTGTCTAACTCCTCAAATGCCTTTGCCATTTATCTGATCTGTTTCTCCTTGACTCTCGTCAATTTTTCTTTGAGGATGTCTGCGCAGTCCACGATTGCATCCTCGAATTTGGCGGCGTTTCTTTCCACCACAATGTCATTTCCGGGTACCTGAACTCTAACCCACACATTCTTGTTGTCGTGCTCCTGCAGAAGAGACAATCTTACCTCTGCACCGATTACGGCATCGTAGTACTTGGAGAGCTTTCCCAATTTCTTGTCAATGAAATCCAGAAGTTTCTGATCTGCGTCGAAACGGATGGACTGAACTCTAATCTCCATAATTACCTCCTTTGTTCTTGGCCCTCGGATGGGCTGATTTATAAACCTGTTTCAGTTTGGCGATGGAGTTGTGGGTATAGACCTGCGTCGCCGCGAGGGATGAGTGTCCGAGCATTTCCTTGATGGAATTCAAATCCGTGCCCCGGTCCAGCAGACCCGTTGCGAGAGTATGTCTGAGCACGTGGGGTGAACGCCTTCCGGTTACCCCGGAAACATCGGCAAACTGCCCTTTCACCGCCCTGTCCACGAGTACCGGATAAATCCTTTTCCCGTCCCAGGTCACAAACATAGGCTCCTCTGCAGTTCTCTTCCCTCCCTTCAAAGCCTCAACTGCTTTCAAATATAGCAATATTTCCTGACATAGTGCATCCAAAACCGGAATTTCTCGCATTTTATCTCCCTTTCCCCTGACTGTCATCACTTTGCGTGATATGTCCAAGTCGCCGACATTCAGGCCTATGAGTTCGCTGCGACGTATTCCGAGCATAGCCAGGGTGCTGATGATGACTCTCTCCAGACGTTTGCCGTACAAATCCTTCGCGGCCTTCAGACAGTCCTTGCCATTGTCGGAAGTTGCGGAAAGAGCCAGGTTCTGACGGAAAGTTTCGAGAAATTCCTCGGAAGCATAGATTTCAGTCCCGGAAAAATAAGTCTGAATCTGTTCGCTGCGGTAGAAATCCGGCAGACGGTTTGGGACTTTGGGCCTGCGTACAGTTTTGACGGGATTGGACTTGAGTTCGCCGGAGAGCATAAGGAAGGCACAGAATGAGCTCAGCACACTAAGGTGCAGGTTGACGGTCTTGGGCTGCATTGCGCAGTCTTCGAGAAGATGGACTTCATAGTCGCGGATTACTCGGGAGGTGATGCTTTGGGACGTACCGCCCCCAAGATAGTCACAAAACCTCCTCAGAGCATCGGCGTACAGTTCACAAGTTCTTGAGGAGTAACGCCTTACACTTTTTGCTCTGATAAGGAATTGCTCCACCAGGGCTTCCAATCCGCTGCTGTTGTTTCCTTCTCCATCCATCTTGTTCATCATTACCCCGGTATCATTCTCCGGTATCATTCTCTGGGCACCAGTCCAAGTTCCGCAGCCCGACCACGCATAAGCGCATCCGCAGCCTCGAATTCATTAGGAATATCCCCGTTGAGAATGGCCTCCTTGACATATTCCTTGAGCTCTCCGATGGTCCTGCAGGGCTCAATACCGAAGAGTTTCATAATATAGTCCCCGTCTATAGGATTCTTGAAATTGCGTATTGCATCCTTTTCCTCCACCTCCACGAGTTTGCGCTGCACGAGTTCGAAATTGGCGTGCAGCCTTTCCACCTTGCGCAGGTTCTTGGAAGTGATATCCCCGTGGCAAAGTATCATCAAATCGTCTATGTCGTCTCCTGCCTCGAAGAGCAAACGCCTCACAGCAGAGTCCGTAACTTCTTCAGTAACAAGGGCTATAGGCCTCAGATGCAGTTCCACGAGTTTCCTCACATAGTCCATCTTCTCATTCTGAGGAAGTTTGAGTGAGGCGAAAATTTTCGGAACCATACGCCCGCCCACAACCTCGTGCCCGTGGAAGGTCCAACCCACTGAAGGATCATATCTCCTGGTCCTGGCCTTGCCCACATCGTGCAAAAGGGCGGCCCAACGAAGCCAGACATTAGGTTCCGGTCTCGACTCCATTTCCAGTTCTGCAACATTGTCGAGAACCTGGAGAGTATGGTCGAAATTGTCCTTGTGTCCCTTGCCGTCCATCACATTCACTCCTTTGAGAGCTGTGAGGGAAGGGAGTATGAGATCGAGCAGTCCGGCTTCATCCATAAGGCGGAAGGCTTTGGACGGCTTAGGGACTACCAGCATCTTATTCAGTTCTTCAGCTATCCTTTCTCGGGTGAGGATTTGAAGGCGGTTCCGGTTGCGGCGCATCGCTTCCATACACTCGGGGGTGATGCGGAACTGAAGCTGCGGTGTGGAGAGTTTCGTGGCAAACCTCACTGCACGCAACATCCTGAGAGGGTCATCGCTGAAGGTGATATCCGGGTCCTGAGGGGTGCGTATAATGCCCCTTTCCAAATCCGAGAGGCCGCCGAAAGGGTCCACCAGGGCACCGAAATCCTCTTTGCACAGGCTGAATGCCATAGCATTGATGGTGAAATCCCTGCGCAGCTGGTCGTCGGTGAGACTGCCGTTTTCTACTATGGGATTGCGGGATTCCTTGCGGTAACTTTCCTTTCTGGCCCCAACGAATTCCAGTTCGAGGCCTCGGTACTTTATCATAGCCGTGCCATAGGTCTTGAATTCGCTCACATTGATTTTGTGACAGGTCCTATGTTGTGAATATTCGATTTCCTCAAGGCGGGCGGCGACTTTGTTGGCAAAATCCACTCCGCTGCCCTCAACCACCACATCAATATCATCACTGGAGCGGCCCAGGAAACAGTCCCTCACATATCCACCTATTACAAAGGCCTTGAAACCATATTGTTCCGCCACCTCGGAGAAAATTCCGAATACGGGATTCTTCAAATATTTTGCGTAATTATCCATATTTCTTCACTTCTGAACAGCCACCTGCCGGTTTCGGGGACTTTGGGCCTTACATCCGGGAGTAATGGGGCAATGTTTCCACGGTCTTGAGTCCGCCTTCTTCTCCCCTTTTGAGCACGACCGTCCGTTTGCCATTGGTCAAAAACACCCATCTCACCCCAAGGCAAAGATTGTAGCGGGCCGCCTGCATCAGCACTCTTTCGTCAATGTCCACATCCGGCCTCTTGCATTCCACCACAGCCACCGGCGATGCATCACGTCCGAACACCACGATGTCTGCCCTCTGGCTTTTCTGACCGAGTTTGAGCGGAACCTCGGAACCCATAAGATGCTCCGGGACACCGCAGAAATCCCTCAAAACCCCTATAAACCATTGTCTCACCTGCTCTTCCGGAGTAAGCGAGACCATCTTGCGTCTCAAAGGGTCCCAAATCTGCTGTTCCATAATCGTGGCAAAAATACCTTTTTATCCCTATATTTGCAAGATGAAAAAAACTTTGGACATATTATTTGAGGACCAGTGGCTGGTGGCTATTGACAAGCCCTCGGGGCTGATGAGCGTGGCGGGGAACCGTCAGGGGGTTGAGACTGCCTATTCCCTGGTGAATGACTATATTGCGCACAAATACAACGGGCGGAAAAGGGCTCACGTGATGCACAGGCTCGACAGGGACACCTCCGGGGTTCTGCTGTTCGCAAAGGATTTCCAGACCAAAAGGGCTATGACCGACAATTGGAACGGGAATATCAGGGAGAGGCGCTATGTGGCTGTGCTGGATGGTGTTCCGGCTGAGAGCAAGGGAAGGATTGAGAGCTGGCTCACTGAGAATGACAGGAATTTTATGGTGTCATCTTCGCTTGTGGACAACGGAGGGGAATACGCGGTCACCAACTACGAGGTGCTCAAGTCCAACGGGGCACATTCACTGGTGGCTTTCAATCTTGAGACCGGCCGCAAGAATCAGATAAGGGTGCAGACAGCCACTCATCTGGGATGTCCGGTGTCGGGGGATTCCAAATACGGGAACGGAAAATCCGCCAAAAGGCTTTGCCTCCACGCAAACGGGCTCAGTTTCATTCATCCAGTAACCCGCCGTCTTGTGCGGATCTCCTCAAACACTCCCCGGTTTTTCAATTCGCTTGTATGAAAAATCCCCAGTCAAATGGCCGGGGATGAATAACATAAGGTTCGCATATACTCAAGTTTCTATATGATTTAATTGCATTTTTCAGCAGATAATCACGCGACAATCCACCCGTCAAGTCGGCGCAGTGAAGAGTTGAAGTTTGCTCCGACCTTTATGACTGTGCGCCCGTCACTCTGCCAAGGGAGTGCATAGCCCTTGTCGTCAATCTGCCGGAGGGCTTCCTCGGCAGTGCCGTCGTACTTGAGTTCCATAACATAGATGTACTTGTCAGTCTTGAGGACGAGGTCTATGCGGCCGTTGCTGGTCTGATGCTCGGCTTCGATGTAGAGGCCGCAGAGTGTTGTGACGATGAACACGACATTCTGGAACCAGTTTTCCGTATCCCTGGCAATCTGGTCGAATTTGGCGCCTGCAAAGAAGGACTGGAGCCTCTGCATGAAGCCTTCGGCGTTGCCGGACTTGATATCTTTGACAAAGCAGCCGATTTCGAAGGATGAACTGGTGTTGCGTTTAGCCGTGTAGAAGGGCAGGAGGAATTTCATAAAACCATTCTCCACCTCACGGTTC
>JALFCH010000142.1 GCA_022771245.1 Rikenellaceae bacterium
CAGCAACCTGCACAAAAATTTCACACACCGTATGGTGGTCATACGCTGAAAAGGCTATTCGTCCCGAAGTTCAAAGTCGAAGCGCAATCCGTGAGGTTCAAGGGATGATGCTCGGATTTGTCCTCCGTGAAAAAGAACTGCATTGCGCACTATTGACAACCCGAGACCGGAACCCGGGAAGGACTCGCCACCTATGCGATAGAACCTTTCGAAGATTCTCTCCAGACACTCCGGCGGCACACCCGGTCCGTTGTCACAGTAAGTCAGGTGAATGAATCCGTCGGCTGAGCCCGAACCGTTGAGTTCAATGGTAATTCCGCAACCGGCATAGCGGAGACTGTTCTCCACGAGATTCCTGTACAAGGCATAAATCAGGCTACGGTTGCCCTTGAAAGACAATTCTTCCTTAATATTGTTGCAGACCTTGATGCCGTGAGTTTCGAATTCACCGGAGAATTCCTCAAGAACCTCGTCCACCACAGGACGCAGGCCCATATATTCGGTGGACAGCAGCTGAGGGGCTTCTTCCATCTTGGTAATCAGGGATATGTCCCTAATCAATTCGGACAATCTCAAGGTCTGGGTGTAGGCACGCTTGAGAAAGAGGGAACGGTGTTCGGCATCGATTCCCGGATTGTTAACCAAAGTTTCCAGATAGCCTCTGATGCTGGTGACGGGAGTCCTCAATTCGTGTGCTATATTGTTGGTCATCTGGTGCTTCTGCTGCCTCAGGCTGCGGGTGGTATATTGCTGTGCCTCAGTGCTGAAACGTTTGGAAATAACGAATATGGCAAGCACCGCAAGCATAAACAGAAATGCTGTGGCCATAATCATCACGAAATCCGGACGCAAGAGAAACCGGCGTGAAAGCCTGAAGGGAAGTGCTGTGCGCACTATGAATCCTCCATAATTCTTGGCGTAGTAGATGTACTTGTCCCCGGAGGTCTCGGATTTCCTGATAATGCATCCGTGGTCGCTGTTTTCCAGACAGGCCGTAACTTCCGGACGGGCCAAATGGTTTTCAAGACTGTCAATATCCGCTTGGGTGTCATACACCACCTTGCCCTGTGGAAGTATGATGCTCACCCGGACTTCCCCCGGCATCATCTTGATGACTTTCTCAGCCTCATTGGCTGTGGAACCGTTTATAGTCCGGGCCACCAAATCGGCATAGATTTCAAGACGGGCCTCCAGAATCTCCTTCTTATAATAATGTTCACTGTGCAGCTCCACCAACAGAATCAGTATGGTGAAGACAACCAGCACTCCGCTGAGCCAGAACAAAAGTTTCCTGTTCATTGTATGGAATAGCCGAAACCGGCGCGGTTGACTATGAGGTCGTGGAACTCTCCCAATTTGGAACGTATGCGGGCTATGTGCACATCCACTGTACGCTCAAGCACGCAAGGAGCATCTTTCCACAGTTCAGCAATGATTTCGGAGCGCGAGAAGGTCCTTCCCCTATTGGAGGCCAGCATAAGCAGAATGTCATACTCCTTCTTGGACAGCACTATAGGTGAGGAATTCACGGTGACGCTCTTGGATATGGTATCGATAGTGACCGGACCGGCCTGCACCACATCTCCGGATGTCAGCCCTGCCGCCGGAGAGCTGCGCCGAAGAACGGCTTTCACCCTTGCCAGCACCTCATACATGGAAAATGGCTTGCTTATGTAGTCGTCTCCACCGGCTGAGAATCCCGTGAGAAGATCATTTTCATCATTCCTGGCAGTCAGAAAGATGATTGGGGTGGAGCATTTCAGGTCCTTGCGCAACAGGTCTGCAAGTTTGAACCCCGACATACCGGGCAGCATTACGTCCAGAAGAAAAAGGTCGGGAACTCTTCCCTGTTTCACAGAGACCAAAGCCGCTTCTGCAGTACCGGCCTCAGAAACATCGTAGCCGGCTGCTTTGAGATTGAAAGCGAGGATTTCGCGTATATCCGCTTCATCGTCAACTATAAGAATTTTCATATTCCTAAAATGGAAATTACCTGACAAATATACGCGTTTTCCTGTTACCATACTGACAAATATGTTAAAAATAGGTTAAAAAGATTGTGAAACTGTTAAGAAAACGACAAGAATGTCTTAACGCGAATCTTCCTGTTTCATATTCGGTGCCCACGACATGTAAATTTGCAAAAAATATCGAAAAGAGTATGTTGATAAGTTTATTGACGCTTGTCGGAGCACTCGGAATGTTCCTCTATGGAATGAACATTATGAGTTCCGGTCTGCAGAAAGCCGCAGGCAGCGGTTTGAGGCAATTGTTGGGGGCAATGACCTCCAGTCCGTTCAAAGGTGTTCTCACCGGTTTCGGCGTAACCGCAGTCATACAATCCTCCAGTGCCACCACCGTAATGGTTGTGGGTTTCGTAAGCGCAGGCCTGCTGACATTGGCCCAGGCGATAGGAGTGATTATGGGAGCCAACATAGGTACCACAATGACTGCCTGGATAATATCCATTTTCGGCTTCAAGGCAGATGTGTCGGCTCTGGCTGTTCCTCTGATGGCACTGGGCTTCATAATGAGTCTCTCCAAAAAAGACAAAATCCGCAATATCAGCGAGTTCATAATCGGATTCTGCCTGCTCTTTTTAGGATTGTCGCTTATGAAAGAGTCTGTGCCGGACCTCAAGTCCCATCCTGAAGTTCTGGGATTTATCCAGACCTGGTCCGGCCACGGCTTCGGTTCCATACTGCTCTTCCTCGCCCTCGGCACGATTCTCACCCTTGTCCTGCAATCCTCCAGTGCCACGGTCGCCCTCACGCTGATAATGCTGAATATGGGGTGGATACAGTTTGATATGGCTGCAGCTATGGTCCTGGGCGAAAACATAGGCACCACCATCACTGCAAACATAGCCGCTTCAGTGGGCAGCGTTGATGCAAAACGGGCAGCCCTCGCCCACACAATCTTCAATATTTTCGGAGTCATCTGGGCACTGATAATATTCCCGTGGTTCGTGGATTTCGTTCAATGGCTGGTGAGCCTTCTGACATCAGACCCGGAAACGTCCCTCGTCTATGGAATCTCTATGTTCCACACCACCTTCAACCTCATTAACACCTTCATAATGATATGGTTTACAGGGCAGATTGAAAAAGTGGTGAAATTCATAATCAAAGACAAAAAGTCATCTGCAGAGGAGAGCGAAGAGAAGATCCAGTATCTGGACTACGGTCTGATATCCACTCCTGAGCTGGCGCTCGCGGAAGCAAACAAGGAAATCTGCCATTTCGGGAAAATAATGAAAAACGGTCTGGCACACCTTGACAATGCTTTGCTCAGTTCGGACAGTCCGGAAAAATACGAACCATTCCGCAAGAAACTCGTCAAATACGAGGAGATTTCAGACAGGATTGAATACGAAATTGTAAAATTCCTGAACGACCTCAACAAGGACAGCCTGAGCGAGAAATCCCGTGCCAATGTCCGTTCACTTCTGAGAATCAGCGGGGAATTGGAGTCTCTCGGAGACAGCGGAGAAGCCATAAGCCGGACCATATCCAATATGCAATCCTACGGACGCAAACTCTCGGAAGAACATATCGACAGCCTGCACAAAATGATAGAACTTCTGTCCAAGGCTTATGAGGATATGATTGACAATCTTAAAAACCGCCCTTCTGAAATATACAATGCCATCGAGGATGAAAAGGCAATCAATGCATTCAGGGACAGTTGCCGCGACAAGGAACTCAAGGAAATCGAGCGCAAGGGAGACTCCTATTTCGAGACTGTGTTCTATCTTGACATCCTTGAAGAGATGGAACAGATGGGAGATTTCCTGATCAATATTTCCCAGGCAATCTGATAAAGCAATTCAAGCTTCGCAAGTCTGCGGGGGAAATTCAAATCTGAGGCAAGATATTTTTCATGTTAAGTAATAAGAAAATAATAAGTTGCGTCAGATTTGAATTAGATTTTCGAGGTCAGATTTTCACCCGAAGATGGAGCATAGCCGTAGCTATGTGACTGATGAGGGAGGAAATATGGACCGAAAAGATTTTCAAAGATGATGCTGGTTATTATTTGAGGATTACTTAGAAGTTCTGCGGCATATACGCAAGATGTCTTCGCCGTATTTTTTGAACTTGGCCAGTCCGAATCCTTTTACGGAGAGAAGTTCCGCCTTTGTCTGCGGGGCTTTTGACGCAATCTCCATAAGCGTGCTCTGGTGCAGGATAGTATAGGCAGGGACATTGAGTGACTTGTAGGTTGCCGTTCTCCACCGTGTCAGTTCCATCCGCAGGTCCTCATTCACCTCATTCACCTCATTCACTTCATTTACCTCATTCACCTCCTTCGCCTCTTTCTTATCCTTCCTGCCGCGGTCTTTCCGGGACTTTCCCGGATTGGTCGAGTCGGCAAGCACAGCCTCGGCACAGATGCGGTGATACACATTCACGTCAAAAGTCCCGCCGATTATGGCCTCGAAACTTCTGACCACAATGTCCGCAGCAATCCGAGCCTCCTCCACAGCTTCCTTGAAGGTCTTTTTGGTCTCCTTGTTATCAATCTCCAAAGAGGCAATCCCGAGCAGATATTCCCTGAAGGACTTGAAATCATTCATAAAATATTCAGCAGCCTTGAGCATCCTTTCCCGCAGATAGGTCTCATCATAATTCCCGGCCATTATGCGTTCCAGCTGGCGGCAGAAAGTCTCTCCGGTAGCCCGGGCACTGTCAATTCCCTGCTTGATTTCCCTCAAACGGTTCAAATGGTCCGGATAAATATCAGCCAATTTGCCCCTGACAACGCCCAGCACCCATCCCAGGGTCCTGCAAGGCTCCGCGAATGAAAACAGTTCCCTGAATTTCTCCAAACGATAGTTTGATTCCTCCTTTTCCAAAGACTCACGTACCGCAGCTGCTTCCGGAATCGCTGCATTGAAACCCGAAACATCGGAGTCTGAATATATGCTTGCTGCACTCACAGGAGTTTCCAGAGATATGCCATTGAGGGAACGGCAACGCGATAGTGCCACATAGACCTGCCCGAAGGCAAACGCAGCTCCAGCATTGATGATTACCTTGTCGAAGGTAAGTCCCTGACTCTTATGAATCGTAATCGCCCAGGCCACCTTGAGCGGCAACTGCCTGAATTTACCCGTAACATTCTGCCTGATTTCCCCGCTTTCCTTATCTATGACATATTGGACATTGTCCCATTCCACAGCTTCGACTTCAAAGGCGACACCATCTGAGTCTATGACTGTCACTATGCCTTCTGAAGATATTCCCGCGACTTTTGCAAGTTTGCCATTATAGTACATTCCTGCAGGGTCATTCTTCACAAACATAACCTGAGCGCCTGGCTTGAGCCGCAGATCTCCTTCCGCAGGATACATATTCGGCGGAAAATCTCCATCGATTTCAGCCTTGAAAACCGTCTGGTTCCCCGGCAGTGCATCAAGTTTGCAATTGTTCACAGCATCTGCCTGGGCATTATGGGTGGTGAGCCGGATTACATCATCCCCATCCACCTCAGCACCTACGCGGGAATTGAGTTTGCGCAGGATTTCAGCATCCGCCCTGTTGTCGCGGATGGCATTGAGTATGTCCAGAAAGGCGGCATCCTTCTGCCTGTACACCTTCGTTAGTTCTATAATGACATAGGGGAGTTTCTGCAAGGCCTTGGAGTGGAAGAAAAATGGCGATGGATATACCCGGGATATATAAGGCCTCTCATTTTCACTTACCACCGGCGAGAGCTGCTGGGCATCCCCTATCATCAGCAGCTGCAACCCGCCGAAAGGCTGGCTGGAGCGCCGAATGCGCCGGAGTACCATATCCACAGCATCCAGAAGGTCCGCCCGCACCATTGATATTTCATCAATGATGAGAAGGTCCAGACTGCGTATCAGCCTGATTTTGTCCTTACGGAAGTTCCAGTTGTGCTGAGGCATCTGATATTCAGTGACAAGTTCCTTAACATCAGGAAGATAGGGACAAAGAGGCAGAAGGAAAAAGGAGTGTATGGTGGTACCTCCGGCATTGATGGCAGCCACCCCGGTCGGTGCGAGCACAATAAACCTCTTGCTTGTGGTGGAGGTGATATATCTGAGAAACGTAGTCTTGCCCGTTCCGGCCTTCCCGGTCAGAAATACAGATTTCCCCGTGTAGTTCACATACCTTTCCGCCGTTTCAAATACCGTATCCTTTTCCATTTGTCGATAAGTTTAGCCACAATAGTCAAATCCGCTGCGCAAGGTAGTCAAAATTTCGTTAATTAGCGGCTTGTAAGCGGTTATTTGACCGAACTATGTATGGGGCTTGGAGAAAGCGGCGCTAGGAAAAATCAAATATAACGTCCCGTCTGCGATTCCTTGCAGGAGCGGATGTCTTCCGGTGTGCCGCAACAGACCACTTTGCCGCCTTCGTCTCCGGCTTCCGGCCCCAAGTCAATAACCCAGTCTGCTGCATTTATCACGTCCGGATTGTGTTCAACCACCACAATCGTGTGTCCGTTTGCGAGCAGGGAGTCGAATGATTTGAGCAATTTTTCCACATCGTAGAAATGCAGTCCCGTAGTCGGTTCGTCGAATATGAACAGGATGTGCTGGTTCTTGTTCGGCTGCTCCTTGCCTGTCAGTAGGAACCAGGCGAGTTTGATGCGCTGGCTTTCTCCCCCGGAGAGTGTGCTTGCGCTCTGTCCGAGGCGGATGTATGAGAGTCCCACATCCACGAGTGCCTGAAGTTTTGAAGCTATTTTCCGGGCTGTGGCATCTGTCTGGCTGCCGAAGAAAGCTATTGCTTCAGCGACGCTCATATTGAGTATGTCGTCTATATTCTTGCCTTTGTAACGTACTTCCAGGATGTCCGGTTTGAACCTCTTGCCTCCGCAGGAATCGCATACCATTGTGATGTCTGCCATAAACTGCATCTCAATCTTGACAAATCCGTCTCCCTGACATTCCGGGCATCGGCCTCCGTCCTGATTGAAAGAGAAGAAGGAAGGTGTGTAGCCGTTCATTTTGGCATAGGGCTGCTCGGAGAGGAGTTTGCGTATGTCGTCATAGATTTTGAGATATGTGACGGCATTGCTGCGGGAACTCTTTCCTATGGGATTCTGGTCCACGTACTCAATCTGGGTGATGCGGTCGGTATTGCCTTCAAGCCGTCGGAATGTACCCGGAACCGGGCCAGCGTGGTTGATTTCGCGATACAAGGCCGGGTAGAGCACGTCGCCCACGAGAGAGGATTTCCCCGACCCGCTTACTCCTGTGACAGCCGTGAGCACTCCCAATGGGAATTTGACGGTAATGTCTTTGAGATTGTGCTCCATAGCCCCGACAATATCCACAGAATAATGCCATTTCCGGTGTTCCCGTACAAGTTTGGGTCTGTGCCCGCTCAGATATTGCAGAGTGAGGGAAGGGGTTTCCGGTTCATTCTTGAGAGGCTCATCGGATGCTTTCTCTGCCAGATTCTTCAATGTGTCATTCAGATGGCCCTGATACACAATTTCTCCTCCTTCTACTCCGGCTTTCGGGCCTATGTCTATCAGCATATCGGCAGCCCTCATAATGCTTTCGTCGTGTTCCACCACGACCACGGTATTGCCCAAATCCCTGAGTTGTTTGAGTACGGCGATAAGTCTTTCGGTGTCCCGAGGATGCAGGCCTATGCTGGGCTCGTCAAGTATGTAGAGGGAACCCACCAGTGAATTGCCCAGAGCGGATACGAGATTGACTCTCTGGCTTTCACCTCCGGAGAGGCTGTTGGAACGGCGGTCAAGGGTAAGATAGCCCAGTCCCACATTTTCTATGCACCTGAGCCTGTAAAGTATTTCGTCTATGGCTTTTCCGGCTACGTTGCGGTCGTATTCGTCAATCTGGAGCTTAGTAAAGAATTCGTGCATCTGCACCACGTTCATCTGGAGCAGTTCGTGTATGTTTTTCCCTCCAACCCTCACATAGAGGGCTTCTTTGCGGAGTCTGCTGCCGCCGCAGTCCCGGCAACTCGTCTTGCCGCTGTAACGGCTCAACATATATTTGTACTGAATTTTGTATTTGTTCTGGTCCACCCACTTGAAGAATTCGTTGATTCCTATGATGGAGTCTTCCTCGGTTGCAGCAGGGCAGCCTTCCCAAATCTTGGTTTTCTGGGCTTCAGTGAGATTGCAATAGGGCTCAAAGATGGGTATGCCGTTTTTTTTGGCGTTTTTTATGAGCAGTTCGTTGAAATATTTCATTTTTTCGCCTCGCCAGCAGGCAATGGCTTCATCATAGAGACTGCGGCTTTTGTCTGGAATGACGAGGTCTTCGCTGATGCCTATGATTTCTCCGAGGCCTCCGCAGACCGGGCAGGCTCCAAGCGGACTGTTGAAACTGAAGAGGTATTCATCGGGCTGCCGGAAACTGATCCCGTCCATTTCCATACGGTTGCAGAATGATTGCATTCCATATTTTTCCTCCCGTTGCCAGCAGACAATGAGTTTTCCGTCGCCCTTGTCAAATGCTGTCTGGATGGAAGATAGCAGACGAGTGGCGAGATCCTCCGAGATTCCTTCCTGTCCAAGCCGGAGCCTGTCGACAAGGAGGTAGAGCTTACTCGGAAATTCTCCACTTTCAGACAGTCTCATTATATCCTCAATGCTGACAACGCCTTCCCGGTCATCGGACCTGAAAAACCTGGAGTATCCTTCTTCTTTGAGGGAAAGCATGAATTCCACCTTGTCGTCCCTGGTTTCCCAGCCGATGTCTGCCAATACATAAACAGGCACTTTTTCCTCTGCGCCCGGGCGGAGGGTCTCTATGAACTTCTTAACATCACTGACGGTGCTGGCTTTCACTTCGCGTCCTGAGACCGGAGAGTATGTACGTCCTATTCTTGCAAATATGAGACGCAGGAAATCGAAAATTTCAGTGGTGGTGGCCACGGTGGAACGAGGATTCCTGATGTTTACTTTCTGTTCAATGGCAATTGCAGGTGGAATGCCGTCGATGCCGTCCACATCGGGCTTGTTCATCCTGCCGAGAAACTGTCGGGCATAAGATGAAAGGCTTTCGGCAAACCGTCTCTGACCTTCAGCATAGAGGGTGTCAAAGGCGAGCGATGACTTGCCTGAGCCGGAAATGCCGGTAATGACGACAAGTTTCCCGCGTGGAATTTCCAGTGAGATATTTTTCAAATTATTGACCCGCGCCCCACGAATAACGATGTTGCCATCTGTTGCCATCCGCCAACCTCCTGATGATTAATTATTTATATGAAATAATATGTCTTTTTTAAAACCCAGCAACCCGGCCTCCAAATCCGCAAGTATGAAAATTTAGCCGGAAAGGATACAAAAATACGAAAAAATTTTTGGAGGTTATAAAAAAATGCGTACCTTTGTATCCGCTTTCGGAAAAACCGACAGCAACATACGCGAGGTGCGGTAGTTCAGCTGGTTAGAATGCCGGCCTGTCACGCCGGAGGTCGAGGGTTCGAGTCCCTTCCGCACCGCAGAAAAGTCCAGGAGAAATCTTGGACTTTTTGCGTTGCGGAAGGGACGCTTTTGCAAAAAACATTTTTTTGCAAAACGAACCCTCGACCTCCGTTCCCCCGAGGGGATGTCAAACCGCAGGTTTGACAGGGGGTTTACGTAGAAAGAAAAGCCGCGCTTCTGCGCGGGTGCGAGTCCCTTCCGCACCGCTGAAAGTTCAAGAAATCCTGGACTTTTTGCGTTGTGGAAGGGACGCTTTTGCAAAAAATGGGTATAATTGCCAAAAGTGGTTGGTAAAAGTCTCATAAATTGGTATAATTCAGAAGATTACATAGATTAGATGAAAATGGAACACGCAAATATGGTGGAAAGCGGCAAAATCCTCCTAAAAATTTGGTGGAAAACGGCAAAATGAAGAAATAAATTTGGTGGGGAATATTTAAAAACGTAATTTTGGTGAAAATCAACGAAATTATGGAAGATAAGATGCCCCCATTCAGGAGAAAGATTTATGACACGATGCTCAAATGGAAGCAGGAACGTAACGGTGATAGCGCTCTGTTGATAGAAGGAGCCAGACGTGTCGGCAAATCCACAATAGCAGAAGAGTTCGGACGTCGTGAATATAAGTCGTATATACTCATTGATTTCTCAAAGGTTTCTCAGGAGGTACATGATTTGTTCAAGGATGTTTCTGACCTTGATTATATTTTCATAAGGCTCCAATTCATTTTTCAGAAAACTCTTTATGAAAGGGAGTCACTCATCATATTTGATGAGGTTCAGTTACAACCCCTTGCACGACAGGCCATAAAGCATCTTGTAAAAGACCATCGATATGACTACATTGAGACTGGTTCATTGATATCCGTCAAGTCAAAGAGTAAAAAGATTCTCATTCCAAGTGAGGAGACAAAAGTAAGCATGTATCCGATGGACTACGAGGAGTTCAAGTGGGCATTGGGAGACACAACTACAATTCCTCTGCTACGAACTGCTTTTGAGAAAAAGATGTCTTTGGGCCAGGCGGTACATCGTAAGTTGATGCGCGATTTCCGCATGTATATGTTGGTAGGAGGTATGCCACAGGCGGTCGCAGCGTACATAAAGACAAACAACTTTGCAGCAGTTGATCTGGCAAAGAGAGATATTATATCACTCTATGAGGAGGATTTCATCAAATTGGATTCTTCAGGCAGAGCGAAGGCGTTGTATGATGCAATACCTGCACAGTTGAGCCGTAATGCATCTCGTTATCAGGTCGGTTCTGCCATACCGGATGAAAAAATCGACAGGGTTCTCGGGATTATCAATGATATGGCCGATTCGAAGACGACAAATGTTGCATATCATTCAAACGACCCGAATGTGGGACTTGCATTGACTAAGGAACTGGAATACTTCAAGATGTATGCTTCCGATACCGGACTGTTCGTGACATTGGCTTTCAAGGATAACGACGTTACTGAAAACGTCATTTATGAAAAGCTCTTAAATGATAAGCTCAGCACCAATCTTGGTTATGTGTATGAAAATATGGTGGCCCAGATGCTGACTGCAACCGGTAAGAATTTGTTCTATCATACCATTCCATATGCAGAAGGCAAGAAGTACTATGAAGTAGATTTTATCATTACAGACCAGTACAAGATTTCACCTATCGAGGTGAAGTCGTCAGGATATAAAACGCATAAGTCTCTTGATCAGTTCTGCGCGAAGTACTCTGGGCGTATTATGAATAGATACCTCATATATACGAAAGACTATAAACGGGAGAACGGGGTAGAGTATATTCCAATCTATATGGTAATGTTCCTTTAAACTGGTCATCCGGCTTGTCGAATCGGGCAAGGCCAACCGCATCAGGCCCTGAGCGCCTGCAAAAGCAGCCTGATTGCCGGAATCAGTATAATGGCGGCGATTACCAGGCTGATTATCGGATCAATGATGTGCAGGCCGGTCCCTGATATCACAAGACCGGAAATGAGGACGCCTACGGAGACCAGTGTGTCTGATACCATATGCAGAAAGGAGGCTTTGATGTTGATATCCCGGTCCTGACTGCGCATCAGCAGATAGGCGGTGGTGCCGTTGATTATTATTCCTATCCCGGCCGTGACGGCTACCATAGTGCCTTCGACCGGTTCGGGTTCGATCAGTTTGGCAATGCCTTCCGCGGCGATGAGTCCGACTGCGGCTATTAGCAGAAGCGCATTCGCAATCGTCAGCATCCTTGCCGTGCGTGGTTTCGTGCCGGCAAGGTTGACGGCTGCGAGAGATATCAGCAGGGTCGCGACATCGCTCAGATTGTGCCCCGCATCGCTTACCAGGCCGGCAGATGATACCGCAAATCCAACTCCGGCCTCGATTGCCACATATAAAAGATTGATGATTGAACAGATAATCAGCATTCTGTTCAATTGAAGGGTTTCGTGATTATGAGCCATATTCTGTCATTTTTTGTTCTGCTGCAAAAATAATATGCCCGGAATGCAACCTGTTTGCAAAATGAATTGGCTATATTTGCTTCAGATTCGTATGACAGAAATGAGAGAAGAACAACTCCTGCAGGCGGCAGGGATCAAGCCCACCGCAGCCAGAATATTGATAATCCGCAATTTGGATGCGGCTGACCACCCTCTTTCGATGGCAGAGATCGGCGATGCGCTCGAGACCGTGGACAAGTCCGTGATCTCACGCACCTTGGCTTTATTCAGATCCGCCAGGCTGATCCATATCATCCAGGACGGGTCTGACAGCGTCAGATACGAATTGTGCAGATGCCATTGTTCCGTTTCGGGAGACGATACAGGCGACGATTCGGACAGACATATACATTTTCATTGCGAGGCGTGCGGCAAGACGTTCTGTTTCAGAGATATGCCAGTTCCCGAACCGGCACTTCCTGACGGTTTCCATGCCAGTTCCGTCAATTATGTGATAAACGGACTCTGCCCTTCCTGCGCAGGGAGCAAGACACGCATTCAACAAAGCAAATCTCAACGGGATAGCATCATTCGCAGGAGGTGAAAAGGAAGGCGGAGCCGCGGGGTACTATAGGGGCAGAGCCCCTAGGCATAGATTGGGCACCGCAAAGCGGTGCATCTCCACAAAAGAAAAAAGACATCCGTTTGGATGTCTTTTTTCTTTTGTGGAGATAGTCGGAGTCGAACCGACGACCCTCTGCTTGCAAAGCAGATGCTCTAGCCAACTGAGCTATACCCCCAAAAAATTTAAGAACTTGTAGTCCTGAGCAGACTTGAACTGCTGACCCCTACATTATCAGTGTAGTGCTCTAACCAACTGAGCTACAGGACTATGATGTGGGAGCAGAGGGAGTCGAACCCCCGACCCTCTGCTTGTAAGGCAGACGCTCTGAACCAACTGAGCTATGCTCCCGGTAAGACTGATTGGAAGATCGTGTACCGCTCGTTCCTTGAACTCGACAGCGTCTAAAGTCCGAATCGCGCTCCAAAAAGGAGGTGTTCCAGCCACACCTTCCGGTACGGCTACCTTGTTACGACTTAGCCCCAGTTACCAGTTTTGCCCTAGGTCGCTCCTCGCGGTCACGAACT
>JALFCH010000025.1 GCA_022771245.1 Rikenellaceae bacterium
TTCCGTCAGGTGAGGAATAAATTATTATGTCATGTTGCTCTTTGTCCATTTTTATTAAGATTATATTGTTAATATCTCATTCATCCAGTGGTTATCAAGCCTTAGTCCTATGTTTTCGTCGTATTGAGCCTGGTCATTGACCACATAAATGCCTTCAATCACTTCTTCTATGGCTTCATAACTCCATAATTTCAGAAAGTCTCGCTCGTGGATATTCACGCTGTATTGCGACAACTGTTTCATCAGCGAATAGGTTATACCGTCGGACTTCAGACGTTCAACCAATTCAAGACTGTCATCCATATTGACATATACAGTCTTTCCTGTTTCTTCAATGAGCCTGAACTCTTTTGCAGCTTCAGCGAAGCACATTTCTGTAGGTTTATACAATAATGTCTTGAGGTCTTTTTTGTCAAAGGTTTCTTTACGGCAATAAAGTTGCCTGAAGTACTCCGTCATTGTCTCAGGCGCAAACCAGTCATTGACATTTACCATATTGAGTCTTGCATTGTTGGCATCAATGATGCTTCCATAAAGCTTGTGCTCCAAAGAGAGGCTAAAAACATAAGTAGTTGCCATGTCCAACTTGCCCTCACGATTGCATCTCCCAGCCGCTTGCAGGATGGAGTCAAGTCCTGCCTCTTGTCTGTAAACAACAGGAAAATCAATATCCACTCCTGCTTCTATCAGTTGGGTGGCCACAACTCTAATAACAGTTTCTGAATTATCTGACAGTGCTTGTTTAATCTCTTTTATGGCTTTGGAAATATGTCGAGGACACATCATTCTTGACAGGTGAATGGTCATCCCCTCATTGGGAAGACGCTTGAATATTTCCCTCGCATCATCGCGGGTATTCACAATGCACAACACTTTATTATGCCGTGAAAGCCGAGCAGCTATTTCATCATACGTGCAGCTCGTGTTGTCTATCTCCAAACACACCCTTCGCAATTTATCGTGTAGAGCATACTCCTTGGGTATTATTTCCGTTATATTATCTATGCCTTGAAATGCTGCTTTTGGATTGCATCCCTCTATCAATCCGCTGAGCACCGGTTGACTGGCTGTGGTAAACAAAACTGAAATCCCAAACATATTTTGATACGACTTCAAAGCATCCACTATTGGTTGGAGATAGTCTGTTGGCAAAGTTTGAACCTCGTCGAGTATGATAACGCTATTGACAATGTTATGCAACTTGCGGCAGTCTGACGGTCTATTGCTGAACATCGACTCAAACAGTTGCACATTTGTTGTCACCACAATCGGATAGTCCCAATTCTCAGTGGCAAGCTTTGCCTTGTGCTGCATTTCCTTACCTTTAATAGATTGCGGATCGAAATTACTATGATGTTCCAATACAGCTTCCTCACCAAAAATCTGTTTGAGTATTGAAGCAGTCTGCACAATAATACTTGTATAAGGTATGGCTATTATTATCCTTTTCATACCATTATGCACTGCATGCCTTAATGCCCAAACGAGAGAAGATAATGTCTTGCCACCTCCAGTAGGAACTGTTAGACTATAAAATCCCCTTTCGACATTAGACAAACTTACGCACCTTTCAAGTACTATTTTCCTTACTGCATTCACTTCTGATACAGGGCTACTCTTCTGAAGGTTATCAATGTAAGTTTCCAACATTGGCAAAAGAGATTGCAGCGTTATGCCATTAATGCGTTTTCGGGCCGACTTCTCGCTCATAAATAGTTCCGTGTCAAGATAATCGGCATCTACGAGGCACGAGAACAAC
The DNA here is from genome assembly GCA_022771245.1 of Rikenellaceae bacterium. Taxonomy (GTDB): domain Bacteria; phylum Bacteroidota; class Bacteroidia; order Bacteroidales; family UBA932; genus Cryptobacteroides. The sequence continues at coordinate 1,760 of JALFCH010000025.1, forward strand.
ATCCTCGACAGATGATTAGCATCTGGCGTCATTCCCTTATGTCCTGTAATTATCGAGAATGAAAAAGGAGGGCGATTAAGTTGAATTTTTTCGACACATCTGTTTACATCTGATGGGATGTCTTTTTTCAATATATCTTCTATATGACAATAGTCGTGCAATCCCGAATGATGCGATATTATCTGATTACAAAGCAAACTTTCAGAGCCCTTGCCATATATGGATTTTGCAATAAGCCCTCCAACAAAGGCATGGTTATGTTCTCCGGTGACGGTAAGCCCTGGTCGAAACCCACTATTCTGCATTATGTATTCCTGGAATGCCTTTCTCTCCTTTCCCTTGTCGTGCAGAAGTCCCAGCACATATCCCCAACTACCCATACCGAACTCTCTGGCGAAGCTTTCTGCCATTTTTGCCACTCCATTACTATGTTCTTCGTTACTTTGGAATACATATTCCTCTCCCGCCTCACTCTTTCTGATGTGAGATATATATGTAGGTATCTCTTGTTTTGTCATTTTATTTGTCCTGATACTATCGCATTCATCCTTTTTTCTTTTCCAAGAGTCTCGGGGAATTGATATTCTCCCCATCCATCTTCTCTCGGATTGTCTTTAATTATTGATTCGAACCAATAGGTGTAATAATCTCTATCTATGATGCCCAAATCATACGCCTCGTGAACAATTGCTGCCACGGAAATGCCATATGCTTGATGAAGGTCTACCAGTTCTTCAATATACAGTTCTTTCCTGTGAGAACTGTATATCTCCTGTTTGAAAGTCTTTTCCGGGAAAAGAAAAAAACTGGCGAATTTGTCGCACATCTTTTCTTCATCTACATCTTCGGGGAAATTGAACAGCAAATGGGCAAGTTCATGAAGTGCTGTAAAACGTAAGCGTTCTACTGTGGTCTTTTCCTTTCTTGTGTCAAGAATTATCAATGGATACTTGCTGTCCACCCACGTGCTGAGTCCAAGGACCTGATTCGGAAGATTGTATTCGAATACCCAAATGCCACGCCTTTCCAATAAACGCAATACGCTTGGTATGGCTCCGTCTCCACAAGACCAGGCGCACCTAAGAGCCTCGGTTGCAGATAATATATCATCAAAACAAGCTATGGTCTTGCCTAGCAAAGGGCAATCAAACTTAAGGTTCAACTGCAATATGTCAGCTTTTGCCTTGAATCTTTCTGCGTGGAATAGAATGATGCTTTCGGTAGTGGATAATTCTTCTTCTGTGAGGCTATGTTGCGAACTTTTGCGCAGCTTTGGCAGGTCTATCCGCATACCTTCACCTGTGAAGAATTGTATGGGGATGCCCATTGCTTCAGCCAGAGAATCCATTTTTTTTGCACGCGGTGACATTGCTCCCAGCTCATATTTGGAAAGGCTTTGCTTAGTAACTTCCGAATGCATTGCAATGGAAAGTTCATCAAGAGATAACCCAAGAATATCTCTTGCTATTCGTAGTCTATATGGTAAAAATGTTTTCATATAGCGACAAATTTATGAAATATATATGAAAATGTCAACTTTTATGTGGGTTTTTCCGGAAACTTTGACCCATTTATCACCTTCACTGATAGCTGTTGGTTCTTTTGGGGAGGGTTTGGGGAGGGGGCAACGTGGACGACTGCGCCCTATATATTGAAGCATCATCCGCCAACCGGAGGACTGCAAGTCCGACAAAGCCCGCCCCCGAGGGGAGGGTTTGGGAGGGGGCAACGTGGACGACTGCGCCCCCATATATTGGAGCATCATCCGCCAAGCCCGGAGGACTGCAAGTCCGACAAAGCCATCCCCCGAGGGGAGGGTTTGGGAGGGGGCAACGTGGATGACTGCGTACAAATATATTGGAGCATCATCCGCCAAGCGGATGATGCTCCAATATATGACGTTGCCAAGTGGAACTGTCAATATGAGTGTAGATTTCCGTAGTAAGAATGCTCTCGTGCCCAAGCATCTCCTGCACAGCCCTCAAATCGGCCCCATTCTCGATAAGATGCGTGGCGAATGAATGGCGCAAGGTGTGGGGAGAAATCTCCTTGGTGATTCCGGCTTTGACAGCACAACTTTTCAGGAGTTTGAACACTGCCACCCGGCTCATACCCTTGCCGAAACGATTCAGAAAAACAATGTCGTCCGAATTCCTCTCAGCTGCCTGAGGCCTCACTGCCAGATAATCCTTAAGTGCCTGTGCAGCCAGGTCTCCAAGCGGGACTATCCTCTGCTTGTTGCCCTTGCCAATGACCGAAACATAGCCATCTTCGAAAAAGATGCTCGAAATCTTAAGGGAAACAGTCTCAGACACCCTCAGTCCAAGCCCGTACATGGTTTCCAAAATCGCCCTGTCCCGCACACCCGATGTTTCGCTGCTTCCGGCTGCATCAATCAGCCTTCCAACCTCCTCCACCGACAGCACTGCCGGAAGGTAGGTCCCCAGTTTCGGAGCCTTCACCGCATCCGAAGGATTCTCCTTGCACAGACCTTCGGCGCACAACCAGGCGAAATAGGAATGCAGCGAACTCACCACTCTGGCCTGTGTCCTTTTTGACTGACCGCTTATGCTTGACAGATAATCAATTATGTCTTCGGTGGTTATGTCGCTCACATCAGGTACGGGATGCCCGGACGTGAATCTCACCTCCGAAAGATAATCGAAAAATGCGGCAATGTCGCCCAAGTAAGCCCGAGCTGTGTTCTCAGACAGCGCACACTCAATCAGAAGATACCTCCTGTAAGACTTGGAATGGGCGAAATCCGTATCCATTATAACCCCGCTATTTGAGGATTACTAAAGCGTTCTGTACTCTCTGCCGTACTCCAGCATCTGTCCCAGGAAGTCGTCAGTGTAGGAAATCCTGTAATCCACCACCACGCCGTTCTTGACAACAGGCTCAATGATAGGATTGACGAATCCTCCGTAAGGCTTGAGATTGAGGGCCGCATACCTTTCCAGCACTTCCTTGTGCAGATTGTAGTCGATTTCCACAGCATAATTGTTCACCAGCGCCTTTCCTGCCTCATAGTCGCCCTCAGACTTGATTCTCTGCACCTCAGCCAGCAATTCGCCGAACAGTCCACGCAGGGCAGGGTAGTCATTCACCACGAAATAGGTCTTGCCGTCCTTCTCCTTCTTTTCAATCACATTCTCAGCCAAGCCTTTCTCATAGCACCACTGGGCAATCAGCTTGCGGTTCTGCATATGTGCCTCCGTGTTCTTCTTCCCCAGTTCCACTCTTGAGAACTGCACCATCAGACCGTTGCGTATATAATTGGCATACATAGCTTTGTAAGCCTCCAGGTCCGGGATGATGCCCAGGTCCACGAGTTTCTGGTCCGCCATATAGTAAAGTCCGAAAAGGTCCGCACGGGTCTCCTCCAGTGTGGAACTGAATTCCCCAAGCGCATTCGGAGAAGTGCCCGGAAGGAGCTGGCCGCTGCCGTGTCCCAGACATTCGTGCAGGTCAGTGTGGATTTCGTCTGTGATTGCGAGATATTTCTTCGCAGTTGCAATCTCCTCCTCGTCATAGGCAAACTCGCTGAGAGTACTCTTAGGCGACTCCTGAGCAGCAAGGTCGTAGGCGTGGGTGATATTGGCTATGGTAACGGACTTCGAGCCGTAGTCTCGGCGGATCCAGTCCGCATTCGGAAGGTTGATGCCTATAGGGGTGGCAGGATGGCAGTCTCCTCCAAGCATCACCGCATCAATGACTTTGGCTGAGATTCCCTTGCACTCGCTCTTCTTGAACCGCGCATCCACCGGAGAGTGGTCCTCAAACCACTGGGCATTCTCGGAGAGTTTCAATGTGCGTTCCGAAGCCTTCAGGTCCTTGATGTTCACCACAGATTCCCAGGTGGCCTTGCGTCCGAGAGGGTCGTTGTAGTCCTCGATGAAACCGTTGATGAAGTCCACGGTTCCCGTCGTGTCCTGCAGCCATTCGATATTGTACTTGTCCCAAAGCCTGAGGTCACCGCTGCGGTAGTACGCAATCAAGGTTGAGATATATTTTTTCTGAATGTCGTTTTCGGCAAACTCAGATGCAAGTTCCAACTCCCCGACTATCTTTTTTATGGCCGGTCCATACAATCCCTCAGCGCAATAGACCTGTTCACGTATGACTCCGTCTTCTCCCTTGACAAGGCGGCTGTTCAATCCGTAGGAAATCGGGGTCTTGTCGGAAGGGTTCATCATATCCGCATAGAACTTGTCCACTTCCGCACGGGTTACGCCATCATAGAAATTGACGCTGGAACCTTCCACTATGTCTCCTTCGTCAGTTTTCCTCCATCTGTAGAGCACCGGGTCGTAGATTGCCGAAATGAGCTCCCCGCAGTCCAGACCGCAATCGGAGGCAAGCTGCCTGAAATACTCCTCGCTGCAGGATGGAAAGAACTTCTCCTCTCCATAGTGGTGGTGAATTCCGTTGCTGAAGAATACCCTCTTCGCATAGACCAGAAAATCTTGATATTCAGAGCATTCGCGGTCTCCCTTATAGTTTGTTATAATCGCCTCAAGCATATGCCTGACCGGCAGGTTGATCTCGCAATTCTGGTCCCAGAGTATGTCGCGGCCGTATTTTGCAGCCTCGCTCAGATGATAGACATAGCTCTTCTGCTGCAGGCTGAGCCCCTCCCAGCCCGGCACCTTGTACTTCATGATCTTGAGGTCCGCAAACTCGTCAATGAGGTATTTGTCCTCCTTCGCACCTTCTGAACTGCATCCCAAGGCGCATCCAATAATCGCTGCTGTCGTAAGCATTTTTAAGATTCCTTTCATTATTTCTGTTTTTAGCTTGTTTTTCCTAACTTTGCCGACTCGGGAGTCTTCCCGAAGGCAGAATTGCAAAGATAATGTTTTATGCGTAAATATTTATATCTGATATTGGCAATAGTTTCGGCCCTGCTGACTTCCTGCAAGCCGGAAACGGAGTATATATATGTTCAAAGGCATCCCAGGGCACACGTGATGATGAGTTTCGGATTCAACAATCTCAGTGCATCCCTCGCCGAAGACATCAGAGACCTTGAGAAGGGTTTCATCCCCGGCTCCGCACCTCTGGACAACTATCTGTTTGTCTTCAGCCATCTCGTTGAAAGCTCATATTCCGCACCTTCTGCGCCCAAACTCCAGCGCATATATCTTGGACCCGACGGCAATCCTATGAAGGAAACTTTGCTGGAGATGGAGCCCGGAACTGTATCCAACAGTGCTGAATGTATCAGGGAAGTGCTGGAATTTCTCAAGGAAAAATATCCTGAAATCGAATCCTTCGGGGTTTTGATGTCTTCCCACGGCACCGGATGGACTCCTCCCGGATATTGTACGACGGGATATAAAAATGAGGGCAATTCAGACGATATCGAATGGCGCAGGTCTGCCTTTCCTGAAAAGTATCTTTCAGGCGAATACCTCTATGAACCGCTGCCGGGAGTCAAAAGTATGGGCTACACCGTGACGGGGGTCAATCCCACTGTGGCCTATGAAACCGACATAAGGGAAATTGCCGATTTGCTGCCTTTCAAACTGGATTACATAATTTTTGATGCCTGCTTTATGGGCGGAGTGGAAGTGGCATACCAGTTCAGAGACAAATGCCGGTATATGTGTTTCTCCCAAACGGAAATACTTTCGGACGGAATGGACTACACCACAATGATTTCCGATTTGCTCAGCGGGAACAGTGCAGATTTGGTCTCTCTCGCAACCAATTATTTCAACCATTACGACACGGCCTCAGGACCCAAACGCTCGGCTACCATCTCTGTCGTGGATTGTACAAAACTGGATGCACTCGCCGCTGTCTGCCGGGATTTGTTCCGTCGTTATGACATCTCGAAGGACAAGGTGAACGAGTCCAAACTCCAGAAGTATTTCCACTATTCCAACCACGCGTGGTTCTATGACCTTTTCAGCATAGCGGAGGCAGCCGGGGCATCGGAGACCGAATTGTCCGACCTGCAATGGGCCCTGGACTGCTGTATGGAATACAAAGCCGCCACTCCGATCTTCGCATTATACGGTTTCCCCATCAGAGTACATAGCGGATTGAGTATGTATCTTCCTGAAACAGAACGGAAGAACCTCAATTCATACTACAGTGCTCTGGATTGGAACAAGGTGACCGGGCTGGTAAAAACGGAATAATATTTTTGGACTATACGCCGAAATTCGTTAATTTCGCGTCCACTTTCCGAAAAACAGGTTTTTATGCATATAGGTATAGCAGGCAATATAGGCTGCGGCAAGACCACTTTGACCAGGATGCTCGCAGCGCACTACGGATGGACCCCGAAATTCGAGGCTGTTACGTATAATCCCTATCTGGAAGACTACTATGCCGACATTCCCCGCTGGTCCTACAACCTTGAGACCTATTTCCTTGCCCAGCGCCTGAAGGACGTGATGGAAATTGCAAAGCACGAGGACACCATCATTCAGGACAGGACCATTTTCGAGGGAGTGGAAATCTTCGTACGCAACAACTACCTTATGGGCAATCTGACCGAAAGGGATTTCAATACCTATATGGAACTGTACAAGGTTGTGATGTCTTCCGTGAAATATCCTGACCTGCTCATATATATACGTTCATCCATTCCTCATCTGGTTTCCCAGATTTCCAAAAGGGGCAGGGATTACGAGAAAGGCATCAGCATCGAGTATCTCACCGGACTCAACGACTTGTACGAGAAATGGATAGCCTCTTACCCGGGCAAGGTGATCACCATCGAAGGAGACAATATGGATTTCGAAAACCGTCCGGAGGATTTCGCCCTCATCACCGACCGTATCGATGCCCAACTCTTCGGCCTGTTCCAGTAGCCGTTCAGATTTCAAAAAGATTCCTTGACGGGATTTTTTCCGAATAGTCCCTGCGCAGTTTTTCAAACAGCTGGGAGGTGTAGCGGAAGTGATTCGGACCTTTCCAAGTGCTTGTGTTGCTCAGGAATATCCAACATTCACCATCAGGGAAATACTTGATTACGGCATTGGTGCCCGCAAGTGTTCCGGTCCTTATCCATCCCTTGTTTCCGGTTTCGTTCCATCCTATGGCATAGTCTTCCTTGCGCCTGCACCAGAGCATTTCTTCCACGCTTTCCGGCAGCAGTATGTCCTCCATCCCGGGTTTTCCGTCAATAGAAGCCACAAGCAGTGCCAGTTCCGCAGCCGAGCAGACCCAGGCTCCGGCACCTTTCAGAAGATTGATGTCATTGCCGCCATAGCATCTTTCCACCATACGCCCGCTGCCATTGTACTCCTGCACCACTTTTCCATCCCCCTCGTGCACGAAATAGCGGCTTTCGTTGGGATATTTTTCCTCGTAGTAATTGTTCGCGATGTGCATATCGTAGCATCCGCAGGGCTCCAGAACGTGCTTGCGTATATATTCCTCATATTCTTCCCCGCTGACCCTTTCAATGATTTCAGTCAGCAGCATATACCCGAAATTTGAATAGCTGTTGCTCTTGCCGGGCGCGAACCTGAGCGTTCTGTTCAGGACGAGGCCGCAATAGTCCCCGAGAGTAGGAGGGTTTTCCAGACCCAACTGCTTTGTCACATCAAGGGCTGAGAACACAGGGTCTCTGCGGAAACCGGCCTGATGTCTCAGCAGGTGCTCCACAGTTATCTTGCTGTAGTCCTTCAGTCTTTTTTCCGGTATGGCGTAGGTGCTGTCGCAGAGTATGCCTTCCGGTCCGAACACCTGGTCGTCGAGTCGGAGCCGTCCCTCTTCCTGCAGTTTCATTATGCCGACTGCCGTTATGAGTTTGGAAACGGAAGCAACCCTCATTATATTCCCCGGTCCCATTGCCAAGGTCGAATCGGGATTCTCCGGAGTGGAACAGCTGTCGCATATTCCGTAACCCTTGCAGAATACCAGGGAATCATTGCGGAGCACGGCCAGCTGAGTCCCGTTCAAATGCCAGTAATTCATATATTTGAGCACCCTGGCATCCATCTTCTCAACTCCCGCGAAATCGGACATGCCGTTTTCGAGCTTGCAGTTCAGAGAAACATTCTCTGCCTTGTCAGGTATATCAGCCCCCTTGCCCTTCCTTATGCCCAGAGCGACAATGGTAAATATCACAGTCAGTACTGCCGCAACGAATATCGCAACTCTCTTCTTGTCAAGCTTCATATTTCCCCGTCTTCTTAGCAAATTCCAGAATCAAATCGGCAGTGCCCTCCACACCGAGCAGGGAAGTGTCCACGCACAGGTCGTAGGTGGATGCCATACCCCAGTTTCCGAAAGTGAAGGTGTTGTAATAGGCCTCACGCTCCTTTTCCATTCTCTCAATGTGTTCCAGAGCCTTTTCCCTGTCCATATTTTCCCTTTCAGCCACCCTTTTGGCCCTTTCTTCAATGGGGGAGGTGAGAAATACGTTCAGGCAGCAGTCGCAGTCCCGCAATATATAGTTGGCGGCGCGTCCAATGATGATGGCCGAACCGTTCCTGGCTATGTTCTTGATTGCCTCGGCCTGCATTGCGAACAGGCTTGCATCATCGTTCATCGAGGAGCATCCGAAAATATTGCTGTTGAAAATGGATGAAAGTGAAAAACAGCGTTTCTTTTCATCACTGCCGCTGAACAGGGATTCGCTGAATCCGAAATCCTGGGCTGCTTTCTTCAGCAACTCGCTGTCATAGACCGGAATGCCTGTTCTGCGTCCTATTGCGTCGGCCACGTCCTTTGCTCCACAACCGAATTGTCTGCCTATATTGATAATGATCTTCTTCATCAGAATTTCCCTCCTATGAGTTCCGGTGAATCACCGTCCTTGACTTTGTTGAACTTAGAGAACAACTGCCCCAACAATATGACTGTCAATATGCTTGCGATGAAATCCGAAAGAGGGAAGCTTATCCATACCCCTTCGGCATCGAATGCCAGCGGCAGAAGATAGATGAACGGAACAAGGCAGAGCAACTGGCGTGAAAGGGAGAGGAAAACAGACTTGCTTACCATTCCCAAACATTGGAACAGGTTGGTCCCGACCATCTGGAAGCCCACAATAGGAAATACTATATTCATAATTCTAAGTCCTTTGGAGGACATTTCCAGCAGTTCCGGGTCCCTTGTGAAGATGGAACAGGCCAGTTCGGGGAAGAACACGCAGACAATGAAGCAGAGCAGTGAAACTATTGTCGCAAGCAGGGCGGTCTTGAGATAGACTTCTTTCACCCTCGAATAGAGCCTCGCTCCGTAATTATATCCAGCAATAGGCTGCATCCCCTGATTCAATCCCATACATATCATCACGAAGAGGAAGGTGAAACGGTTGCAGATGCCATAGGCACCGATGCCAAGGTCGCCCGCATATTTCCCCATCTGCTGGTTTATGAACAGAGCCACAATGCAGGATGCGGCATTCATCAGGAAAGGACCGAAACCTATTTCAAGGGAGTCCCTGGCAATTCTGCGGTCGAGATGGATAATCCCCTGTTCGAAGCGTATGTTCCTGTCCTTCCGGCTGAAGTGCAATATCACCACAACCATAGCCAAGGCTTGTGCTATCACCGTGGCCCAGGCTGCGCCCTTTATTCCCAGATTCATCCCGAAAATGAGCAGCGGGTCAAGGGCAGTGTTGAAAAACACCGTGAAGATGGTCAGGCCCATAGCCTTTTTCGGATTCCCAGTTGCACGCATAGCATTGTTCAGTCCGAAATATACGTGGGTTATAATATTGCCTATCAATATGATACGCATATAGTCCCGGGCATAGGTGATTGTGTTTTCGCTGGCTCCGAAAAAGTAAAGTATAGGGTCAAGGAACATCAGCGAAAGGACAGAGAATATCAGTCCGATAATAATGTTGAGGGTGATAATATTACTCAGGACTTTACGGACTCCGTTGTAGTTCTTTTGCCCCAGGAGTATGGAAAGAAGTGTACTGCCTCCCACTCCTACGAGGGTGCCGAAAGCCGTGGACAGGTTCATAAGTGGAAAGGTGACAGCAAGTCCTGAAATGGCCATAGGTCCCACTCCCTGGCCCACGAAAATGCTGTCCACCATATTGTAGAGCGATGAAGCTGTCATCGCAATTATGGCCGGAAGGGCGTAGCTTTTAAGCAGTTTCCAGATTTTTTCAGTGCCGAGTTCGGTGGGCACTGCACCCGTTGAACTTTCTTTGATTTCCTTTTCTTCCGACATTATTCCTCCTCTTCCACAAATTCAACTTCGAACATCAGAGGCGCGTATGCAGGGATTCTGCTGCCGCTGGCACTGCTGCCATATCCGAGCGTGGACCAGAATATGCCTATGCCCCGGCCCTTGTTCATCTGCCATACCGTTTTGGAAAATCCGGCTATGAGAGAACTGCTCTCCATAGTCAATTCTCCGAAGGATGCAGCCCAGGTGATGGTCTTAGGCTTGTAGCTGTTGTCGGAGTTCCAGATGTAATTGTCAATCGCAGTTCTCTCGACCGTGGTATCAAATGCTTGTCCGTCAAGCCTATAGCCTGTGTAGTTGATTTTGATGGTGGTGTCGGCCGGGAATTGTACGTGGCCGGTTGTGTCGGTAATCGGGATGAAGTAGAATCCCTTGCCTATGCTGTCCACGCTGGTGACATAACTGCCGTCGTCATATTTAAGCTGCCCATAGACTTTGTTCTTGAGAAAGGTCTCGATTTCATCTATCCTGTATTGGTCAAAGTCCTCTATGACCTCTTCCAACTTGAAATCATACAATATTGACGAGACATCCGCATTCGAGGTGTTCATATATTCATCCCCGCTTGCAAAGTCATTTGCGCTGTTGAGCCACTGCGGAACGAGTACGGTTCTGCTCCCTCCTTCTTTCATACCTATGATTGAGTCCACGAATCCTGCGGCGCTGCTCCCGGTGACGAGGCAGATCGTATGGGGGCCGTACCAGTAGGTCCTGTCGAAAGTGCCGAGCTGTTTTGCAATAGAGGCCTCGCTGGAGGAGTTGATGGTGCCGCTGAGCTGTCTTTCCGTGAAACTTACTCTCACATAGGCTCCGCTGGTTGCAGTCCTGCCGCTGCCTATGGTCTCGGAAAGCAGGTAAACTCCACGCCCGAGTGTGTCCGGCAGTCCTGTCTCCGGATTGCGGCTGATGTCCACTCCTATATCTTTGTGGTCCTGTTTCAACCAGGCTGTGAGATATCTGTTCTCGTCATCATAGATGCCGGCATCCATATCCTTGGCGCATCCTGCAACTATGAGGCTGGCCATAAAAGCCGCTGTAAGTATTCGTCTGTTCATATCTGCCATAAATTATCTCTTATTCATATCTTGCACTTCAATTCCTATTCTCTATTGACTCCACCTTGATGTGATAGAGCAGTGCCGAATTGGAGGCAACCGTTCCTATGGGCTTGGAACCGAACCCGTATTTCCCGTTGAAAACAATATAGCACACCTGCCCCTTCTTCACCCCGTACAATCCGTTTCTCAGGCCGGCCATCACCTTGTCCGTCCCCAGGTCCAGAGTCCGGGCCGAGTTGTCTGTAACAATGCCGTTCCAACCGCTCGATGCTGCAATCTCCTCATCGTTGGTGTCGAAGAGGTTGTTCTTGGAAAGGCTGCCGGTAAAGGTGTATGCGGCATAGCGGAACGTCACCTTGCCCTCTGCCGAAAGGCTGTCCGGACCTTCCCCTTCCTCAAGTACGAGCCGGCTGCAACCTTCGTTCACATAGACGCGTTTCGCCGCCCCTGATGAAAGTTGGGAGGCTATGAAACTGTTGATTTTCTTGTCCTGACTGTCGTATGTCATCTGGAGCTGCTGGTTGCAGGATGCAAGGCTCAGCACTGCCAGCAATGATATCAGCGTCTTTTTCATTCTTGCGTTCTCCAAAGTTCCTCATTGCGGAAAAACTCCGCGCAACATTTTTCCACATAGCCGGCCGCCTCGACTGCCGATGCCGCATCCCGGGGTATGTCCAGCCTTCCTCCGGATGCGTTTTCGTGACCTCCTCCGTGAAAGTACAGTTTTGCGCAGCGGTTTGCCGAAACGCCTTGTCTGGACCTGAGTGACACGCGGAATGTCTGGCCTTCCTCTTTTATGAAAATGCTCATCCTGACCGATGCTATTGCAAGCGGCAGGTTTACGAACCCCTCTGTCTCACCTTCCTCTATGCCGGCTCCGAGCAGTTCCTCCGCCGTAAATATTGCATAGGCCAGACCATAGCCGGTAATCTTCAGCTTGTCTTTCAGGAAAGTGCCCATAAGTCTGAGCCTGTTCTCCCTGTAGCTGTTATACAGACCGTTGAGCAATGCCTGCCTGTCCACTCCGACTGCAATCAACTTCCCTGCCATCTCGAATGTCGAGGGATAGGTGGAATTGGCAAAATTGTTGGTGTCGGTGGTCATTCCCAGCATCAGCAGCGAGGCCGTCTTCAGTCCCAGCTTCCCGGCATCCCCCTCAATATCCGGCATACCCATCAGCACCCGGTAAAGCATTTCGCAGGATGAAGATATCTGCGGGGTGGAAAAAACCAGACCGTAATTTTCGGAATCCGGATTCAGGTGATGGTCTATCAGGACTTTGCGGGCTTTCGAAACAGTGATGGCCTCCTCCAGCCCTGCGGCCCTGTCTGCACGGTTGTAGTCTATGCTTATGAGCATATCCGCCTCTCCGATAAGTCTCCTGCAGGTCTGCAAGTCTGAAAATATGGCGGATGAGACTGCCTCGTCAAGGGCGAAAAGCAGATTGCCGGGTACAGGGTCCGGGAGCACCACTGAAACTGTTTTGCCCCTTTTCCTGAGGTATTCTGCAAGGGCACAGGCACTTCCCACCGCATCTCCGTCGGGGTGGGTGTGGGAGGAAATCGCTATGGCACCGGCCTCTGCAATCCATTTGTCGAAAATGTATATTTTTTCCCTTTCTGTCATATCTTGATTTTCAGGTACTGCGACCTTTTCTTTCGGCTTGCAAAATTAACAATTAATTATTGCAATTCATAAATCAAATTCATAACTTTGTCAAGTTTTTTGGAAAAACGGGCAAGTGGAAAGAGAATCGGCGGAGCATTGAAAAATGAATGAGATTTTGGAAAATAAATAAACTGAAACATAATGAACAAGACTGTTAAGATTATCGTGACAGGAGTCCTTCTTCCTGTAGTCATCATTCTTCTGGCATTCTTCACAGTGCAGAGCGTGATGGAGCCTATCAAGTTCAACAAGGCAAAGGATGCCCGCGAGAAGGTTGCAATCCAGCAGCTTAAGGATATCCGTGACCTTCAGGTGGCATTCAAGAGCGTCAACGGAAAGTACACAGCCTCCTTCGACACGCTCATCAACTTCTACACTTCAGGCAAAATGAAGGTGGTGATGAAGGTCGGCTCTATGGACGATTCAGTGGCAGTTGCAAACACGAAGGCTCTAAAGAAGAGATATCCGAAGATTACTGCAGCCGAAATGCTTGAGCGTGTGGCAAAGGGTGAAAAACTCGTATTCACCACTGAGAGCGAGATTCAGGTAAGAGACACTCTCTTCAACAACCGCAACGATTTCAATGTTCAGACCATAGGAATCATTCCTTTCAGCGAGGGACAGCCGGTGCAGATGGAGTCTGCAATCAGGATGGTATCCGGAGTTCAGGTTCCTCTTTTCGAAGCTTCTATGCCATACAAGGCTCTCCTTACAGGTCTTGACAATCAGTTGAGAATCAACCTCGATGACGACCGTATCAAATCTGACCGTTATCCTGGTCTGAAAGTCGGAAGCGTTTCTGCTCCTAACAACAATGCAGGAAACTGGGAGTAAAAATGTAATTTCCGTGCAGGTATCGCCCCGCGGAATACTCATCAACACAGAATCGGCCGGGCATTCATCGGAATGGATGGATGCCGGGTCTGTTTTTACTGCACAGGCGTTGAGGCAGAGCTATGACAGCGCAGTAGTCTCATCCTTTACTCCGGCTGTCACTCTCATTCCTTCGGATTTTCATATCAAGGGCAATGAACGCAGTCTGCTGTCTTCCGTTGCTGCGGTTGCAGACGGGGACTCTGTTTTCTCAGAGCCCTTACCTGAATTCGGAGCAGTGCTTTTGTGGGCTCCCGGTCCCGAGGCTCCGCTTGCCGGTGCCGTGGCTCAGACCCTCAGACTTGCGGGATGCAATAATGTGCGTACAGTTCCGGAGGTGTTCAGACTCCTCGGTTTTCTGCCCGGCATTCCCAAGTACAACAAAGTGCTGTGTTCTTACGACGGCAACACTCTCTGCCTGGTGATTGCTGAGGGCAAGAGTCTCAGACTTTGTTCCACTTTCAGAGCCGGGGCATTCACCACTGCGGAATATTGGATTTTCAATGCAGTCAAGTCTCTCCAGCTCAATATGGAGATGACAGATGTCTTCTTTGCCACTCCTTTGAGCAGTGAAGATGAAATTTCCCTCTGCAGTTACTTCCGTTCTGTCGAAATAATTTACTGATTATGAGAATTATAGGAGGTAAACTCAAAGGACGGGGGATTGACCTTCCCGCAGGCTATAAAGCTAGGCCCACTACGGATTTTGCCAAAGAGGGGCTCTTCAACATACTCAATAATGAATACGAATTCGAAGGCCTTCAGGTCCTGGACCTTTTCGGAGGTTCCGGTTCCATTTCCTTCGAGTTTGCATCAAGGGGCGCATCTTCGGTGTATTGCGTTGAGATGGCTCCTGCCAATGCCTCCTTCATCAGGTCACAGGCAGCGTCCCTGGGACTGCGCAATGTCACTGTCGTACATCACAATGTGTTTGATTTTCTGAGCCTCTGTCACGAAAAGTTTGACTTGGTATTTGCCGACCCACCCTATGCCCTCGATGGCCTGGACCGGCTGCCCGACAAGATTTTTGAGGCCGGCATTCTTCATCCGGAGTGCTATTTCATACTTGAACATCCGGCTGACTATTCATTCAAGGAACATCCGCACTTCCTCAAGGAGAGAAAGTACGGAAATGTCCACTTCAGTTTCTTTGTCTGAGCTGCAGCAGGACTGCGTTTCTCCGTCCTACACCTTTCTGAATGCTATGCAGGCGTTGTGACCTCCGAATCCAAGGGAATCGGAGATGGCTATGCTCAGCTTGTCCTCCACTGCCTTTTCCGGAGTGTAGTTAAGGTCACATTCCGGGTCCTGGTTCCTAAGGTTGATGGTCGGAGGGACAATGCCGTCCCTGAGTGCCAGCACTGAAACTATCGCCTCGAAACCTCCGGCCGCTCCAAGTCCGTGCCCGGTCATTGATTTGGTGGAAGAAATGTGGGCTTTGCGTGCGGCTTCCTCGCCGAGGGCTCTTTTGAATGCCCTGGTCTCGCAAGCATCGTTTATCTTGGTGCCGGTGCCGTGCGCGTTGATATACAACTTGTCCCTGCCGCTGTCAAAGCCGGCTTCCTCCAGAGCAATCCTTATCGCTTCTCCCTGAGTGAGTCCGTCTGGTCTCGGGGCTGTCATATGGAATGCATCGCAGGTGTTGCCGTAGCCGCATATCTCCCCAAGAATCACTGCACCTCTTGCCTTGGCGTGCTCCATCTCTTCCAGAACCAGCACCCCGGCACCCTCTGCAATCACGAAACCCTCCCGGTCTGCACTGAACGGCAGACAGGCGTAATCCGGGTCATCCGAAGGGGAGAGGGTTCTGGCATTGGCAAAACCGGCTATGGCCATAGGAATGAGCGGTGATTCCGTGCCACCTGCTATGATGGCATCAGCGTAACCGTGTTTGATTTCCCGGTATGCCTCGCCTATGGAATGGGTGCCGGTTGCGCAGGCGGAACCCAGCGGTAGGCAAGGACCGAAAGCCTTGTGGCGCATCGCAATGTTCGCAGCGGCCATATTGGGAATCATAGTCGGCACATATAGAGGGGAAACCCATCTCGGACCGTTTGAAATCATCTTCTCGATTTCTTTGAACGTGGATGGGAAACCTCCTATGCCTGAACCCACGTAAACGCCCAGCCTGAACGGGTCGATATTGCCGCCTTCGGAAGCGTCCAGTCCCGACTGCAGTACAGCTTGTTGGGCTGCAGCGACAGCATAGACCGAAAACAAATCCTGCTTCCGGGTGAATGCCGGCTCAATCCCGTAATCCGCCGGATTGAAATCCCTGACTTCCCCGGCCACACTTGCAGCCAGTTCTCCGGTCTTGAACCTCGTGATTCTCCGGATACCGTTTCTTCCGTGGGTGATATTGTCCCAGAATGTAATGATGTCATTTCCTGATGGGGAGATGATACCCATTCCTGTCACTGCTACTCTTTTTGTCATCATTTTATCTATATGTATTACTCTACTTTAGTACGCTGTGGAATATCGTAACTTTTGAAGATGCAAATTATCTGCTTTTCGTCCAATCGAAATCCCTTTCTTTTGCCAATTTTGGAATATTGTGGCAAAATCAGTAAATTTGCGGACAATTGCGTCATGGGACACGAACTTGTCCTTCATTTTTCAGGATGATATACTATGAGCAGACCTTTGCCAAGATATTTGCTTGATAAGTTTCAAGTGACGGGGAATTTGATTTTTTCTGTCCTCTTCTCCATTGTTTTTCTCGCACTGTACACACCATTTTCCACAACCGCCTGGTTCAGACTCGGCTATAATGAGACCTTCCTTTATACTGTCGCTTTTATGGTTTTTGCCATAGTCTTTCTGGTCTTGAGCCGCACAATAATGTACAAGACCAAGTATTTGTTTGAAATCAAGATTTGGCAATATCTGTTGTGGTGCTTTATCGAGGTCGCAATCATTTCCTTCGTTTACGTGCTTCTGACGGTCATCATAGGGAAAATGCCTGAAGATTTCACGCGGACACGCCTGTTTATGAAGACCCTGCTGTATTCCACGATTGCGCTTATAATTCCGAATCTCTTAGCTTCCCTTTACATAATGGTAGTGGAGAAGGAGAAGATTCTCCGGCTTATGAACTACAGCAATGTCGTTTCGGATGAGCCTGTTGCGGAAAAGGATGAACAGAAGATTACGCTTTTCGACATAGGCGGGACCTTGCGCTTTTCGGTACGCAGGAGCAATCTTTTCTACATAGAGTCTGACGACAATTATATAAAGGTATGGTATGATGATGGCGAAGGAAACGTCAAGCAGTATATGGTCCGATGCCGGCTCAAGACAGTGGAAGAGACATTCCGGGGGACGAGTCTCGTGCGTTGTCACCGGAAATATATCGTGAACACCGAGAGGGTAAAGGTACTGCGCAAGGAGGGGGACGCGTTTGTCCTCGAACTTGACAAGGAGAGCATAGCCCCGATTCCTGTCACCAAAACGTACGAAAAAACCGTCCTCGGCATTTTCTGCCCGGACGGTAACCCAAAAAATTAGCAGGTTCTACCTTTTTCTCCTGGAAGCCCTCAGTCTGGCGGAGGATTGTACCATTGCCTCGTCAAGCAGTATGCTGCGTGCTGCCAGAATGTCGAGTATTGCAGCGACGAGAGGAAAAAGGGCAGTCACAGAGAAGGTCATTTCGTTCCATAAACTTGCGAAATCCACGACTATCCAGCATTGGAATGCCAGAAGCAGGATTGCCGAAGCGGTCGCAACTCTCATCTGGGGCATTCTGATTTTGAATGCGAAGAGTGAGAACAGGTTGCCTGCCGCACAAAGGGTCAGCAGTACGAGATACGGAATCTTCTCCCAATACATGATGTTCAGTTCACTGCCTTCCGGTCCAACAATCGTTGCGAACTTGCAGAAATACATGGAAGAGAGCAGTGCAGTCGCAAGAGCGAGGTATAAAGTCTGAATTCTTTGCCACATAACTTATTTCAATTTGTTTGCAAATTTAAACTATTTTTGACAAATTTGCCCAATTAGTTTTGCAAGTCGTTCCAATGTAATAAGACTTGGGAAACTGGATTAATACATCATAAACTTATTAGATATGAGAATAGCAGAATCAGAATTGATAATCAATGGTGACGGTTCGGTTTTTCACCTTCACCTGCGTCCTGAACAACTGGCAGACAATGTAATCCTCGTAGGGGATCCCGGCAGAGTGGATATGGTTGCAGAATTCCTCACAGACATAGAGTTCCGCAATGCTTCCAGAGAGTTTGTCAGCACCACGGGACGATACAACGGAAAACGTTTCACCATCCTCTCTACAGGTATAGGTTGTGACAATATAGACATCGTGATGAACGAACTCGATGCTCTTGCCAACATCGATTTCACCACCCGCGAACCCAAGGCTCAGAAGCGTTCGCTCAATATCCTGAGAATAGGCACTTGCGGAGCCATACAGAAGGACATCCCTCTCGGTTCCTTCGTCTTCTCCCACGTGTCGGTGGGCTGTGACGGTCTTCTGAACTGGTACGCAGACAGGGACAAGATTGCGATGCCGGGAATCGAAGAGGCTTTCAAGGAGCACGTTCATTGGGCAAAACACCTTCCTGACCCGTATTTCGTGGAGGCAAGCCGCAAACTCATAGACAAATTTGCAGATTGCACGGTCAAGGGAATGACCATCTCGGCATCCGGATTCTATGGTCCTCAGGGCCGCGTCCTCCGCATCCCTCTCGCAATGCAGAATATGCTTGATGACTTCGAGTCTTTCGAATACGAAGGCCGTCGCATCACCAATTTCGAGATGGAGGGGTCTGCAGTGGCAGGTCTTGCCCAGCACCTGGGACACAATGCCGGCACTGTCTGTTGCGTGATAGCCAACCGCCACATAGGCAGCAGCAATCCGGACTACAAGCCTCAGGTCCGTCAGTTGGTTCAACTTTCTCTTCAGAAACTTTCAGAACTGTAGGAGAAACTAATACTTAAAAAGTCCGGAAGGGGGCTGACCAAACGATTATCAGGTCAGCCCCCTTAAGTGTTAAGATTCTGTTACCCGGACAAAAATTAGAGACGATAAATTTTGAATATAGGAGATAAATGCCGACATTTGCAGGCGGATTGTAGGGTGCTTACCCTCGAAGTGGTCTAAATGTTTGAAATATAACGTATTATAAGTCCGCAATCACACAAAAGGTTCTGACCCGGGGCTGTGTTGATGAATATCAGACTGAAGATTATTGTATAACATCAATATAAACACAATTATGAAGGTGAAAAACCAAAACACATTCTACGAGTCACCTCTCGTATTCATAGAGGTGGTCTCACCCGAAGAAGGCTTTGCCCAGAGTTACAACGGCCAGGGCCTTCAGGATTTCAACAGTACTCACATCACCGATGAATCGGGTGACTGGAACTAAACATCGCTTGCAGTATGAGAAAGATTTTCAACACATTTGCATACGCAGCGATAGCTGCGCTTGCCCTCTCTTCTTGCGCTAAAGAGAAACTCCAGCCGGCAGACGAACTCACCGGCAAACTCGTGACCGTACACTTCGGTACCGAGAATACTGACCCTTCCACCAAGGCTACCCTCACTCCGGATGATGGCGAGACTGCTTTCCAGGCTGCTTGGGAGAATGGGGACCAGATTCTTATTTCATATTCATATGATGGTGGAAATCCGTCAATTACTACTGGAACTTGTACTGGAACTTGGAAAGATAACTCGTTCCAAGCTAGTCTTACTGGCGGGAATGGTGACTGGATTTACGATGCGGCATATCCTGTTCCTGCGAAGGATAATTCTGTTGACTTTGGTTCAAATCGTACTCAGAAAGGCAACGCTTACAATAGCAAATACGATATTATGATTGGTTCTGCAGTTGCAGAAGGAGCTGAAGCAGGAAAAGATGCTCAAGGCAATGATATCATCTTCGAGATGGACCGTCAGACTGCTATTGCATACTTCCACTTCACCAGCGATATCGACGAACCATTGGTATCTGCAACTTTGAAAGTCACAGACGGAGCAATTGCCAATTCAGCAGCATCAATTAGTGAACTTTTCAAATTCGTTGCCGAAGAGGCAAACGATTTGAAAGAGATAAATCTTACATTTGAGGAAGGAACCGCTCCATCAGCGAAGGATTTCCAACTCTGGTTCAATGTGTTGCCAACATTTTACTCATCAATGACGCTCACAGTTGAAACCGCCACCAAGACCTTCATTATCAGCAAATCTACTAGTGAGGAGTATGGGGAGTATAAAGCCGGCAAGCTCTATAAAGTCAAGAAGGACGGCATTTCTTGGACTGACAAGGGTGGAAGTGTTACTCCTTCTGAAGTAACCGATGTCATTACTGCCGATAAACTCGCAGCAACAGGTACTTCCTATACTGATTTCTCAAACGTTAAGATTTCTTCTAATGCCGTATATGCCGGCAATAATGCAATGAATAGCGGTGCTATTCAGTTGCGTAGCAGTAATAGTAATTCTGGAATAGTTTCCACCACTTCTGGCGGGAAAGCAACAAAAGTATCTGTTGTATGGGCAAGTAATACTACTAAAGGGAGAACCATTGACATTTATGGCAATGACAGTCCATATTCAAACGCTGCAGACCTATATTCATCAACCACCAAGGGAACTAAAATTGGTTCTATAGTTTGTGGAACATCTACTGAAGTGGTTATTGAAGGTAATTACCCTTATGTCGGAATCCGTTCCAATAGTGGAGCACTTTATCTTGAGTCGGTTTCCATTACTTGGGAATCCGGTTCGTCAGAGCCAACTCCTGGTACATACTCAGTTTCGTGTGCAACTGTGACTGGCGGAACACTTTCAGCAACTCCTGCATCAGCAGAAGCCGGCACAGAGATTAGTCTCAATGCAACTCCTGATGAAGGCTATGAATTCAACAACGATTGGAGTGTAATAGATTCCGACAATGTTGAAGTTAAAGTTGCAGACGGTAAATTCACAATGCCTGCCAAGAACGTGACTGTTTCCGGTTCTTTCAGCAAGGTCGATTATACAATTACCAAGGTGGATTCTGAAGGCGGTTCATTCATTGTGAAGAATAATGGTGTGGTAGTTACAAAGGCACAAATTGGGGAAACCATTACTCTTGAAGCTACTCCTGCAGAAGGCTATCAGTTTGATAAGTGGACTGTAACAAATGAGTCAACAAACTCAACAGTATATGTAAACGAGAATACATTCACGATGCCTGGTGCCAATGTAACTGTTGAAGCCAACTTCCTGAAGTCTGACGTGATCCCTGTCTATGCTTCTCTTGCTGAACTTGTGGCTGCGGGAGAACCTACCACTGATGGAGTGTTGGTTACTGTTACTTTGACAAACGAAGAAATAACAAAGTTCTACACAACTAAGGCTGGAGAACGTCGCGGTGTTTTCTTTACAATTGGAACTCAAGAGATTGAGTTGTTCGGAGACATTGCTTGTCCTACAGAATGGAAAGAAGGTGGCTGGGTAAGTGGAACTCTTACCAAGTGCAAATGGATGCTATATAAGACTACTTGGGAACTCTGCCCAACAGATTGGACAGAATTGAGCTATGCGGCTCCTTGCGAGACCCCTGTAATCACCCTCGAAGGTGCTGACGCCACTATAACCTGCGCAACAGAAGGAGCAACAATACGATACACTCTTGACGAGAGCGAACCGACAGAAACAAGCACAAAGTATACTTCATCTGTTACACTTAAAGATGGACAGACCATCAAGGCGAAGGCTTTTCTTGAAGGTCACAAGTCCAGTGCGGTTGTTTCCAAGAAATATACTGCTTCACCTGGTGGAGAAGCGTCATAT
Source organism: Rikenellaceae bacterium (assembly GCA_022771245.1). GTDB lineage: Bacteria > Bacteroidota > Bacteroidia > Bacteroidales > UBA932 > Cryptobacteroides. The sequence goes on from JALFCH010000025.1 coordinate 23,342, forward strand.
TCATTTGATATTACTGTTTCTTCATTTAGCAATCAGTCTTGGAGTTCTTACGCAACAAAAACAGCAACAATCACTGGATCTGATAATAAGACATATTCAATAACGGGAGAGTCTATGGCATATAATGCTGATTATATCCAAATTCGTAAAAATAAAAATAGTAAAATATACAATACGACTCCTATAGGAAAGATTCGCTCGATTGTTATTACAGATAGTACGCAAGCAACATTTACTGTTAAATCTGGTAGCACAAAAGAGGCTTGTAATACTTCAGTATCCGCAGAAAGTGACAAAAGGACATTCAACTTCACCGGTGATGCTTCTTATTTCACCATTGAAGTGGGTAATACAACTATTGCTCACGTAACAAAAATCACTGTTACCTACGAATGAACAACATCCGGCGGAGGCGCCGGGGGTGAAGAGCCCACAGAAAGTAAAGAGCCGAATGCTTCGGTAAGCAACGGCAGCCCGATAATAACGAGTTCGACAGAGGTGACTCTGTCGGGCTCCTTCTCCGGGGCGACAAGTTTGCCATCAGAGGCGGGATTCTGGTACGGAACCTCCTCCAACTCGATGGACAACCAAATTGCTGCCACCGTCTCATCCTACAGCAGCAATGCTGACGGTTACGACGGCACTTTCACGGCCACACTCACCGGTCTCACACCGGGTCAGACCTATGTGTTCCAGTCCTATGCCACAGTGGCGGGGACTGGAACTTTTGCATCTCAGACCCAGACTGCCTGGGCCCTCAGTTATGACTACTTCAAAATGCCAGGAGGCGGACAGGACCCCGCGGTGGACAAGGATTGGCTCGAACTGCCTTCCGGACATCAAGGTAGCCAATATGTGGTGAACACCTATTACTCAGGTGAACGCAACTACACCCATCTCTACGACACCTCGATGATGACCTCCCTCTGGACTGCCTATCCGCTCAACAGAAGCCATATGGGCTCCCTCTCCAGGCCTTCATCCTGGTATTACAGTCCGTCCATCCCTCAGTCATATCAGGCAGACCTCACCTCAGGCACCTACTCCGGCAGTACCTATCGCCGAGGTCATATGTGCCCCAACGGTTCCCGCAACGGCAATGAGACTATGCAGAAGCAGACCTTCTATGTCACCAACCAGGTTCCTCAAATCCAGAACAACTTCAATAGCGGCATCTGGAGCAACCTGGAAAATGCAGTCCAATCCCTTGCCAAAAGCGAGGAAATCTATGTGGTGACAGGTGTGGCATTCAACAAGGAAGGCGAAAGCAGGACCGTCAACTATGTGTCCCCGGCCGACAACTCCAGCCAGAAATGCCCAATCCCGAACTATTTCTACAAGCTAGTCCTGAGGGTGAAATACAACGGAAGCACCGTCAGCGATGCCCGAGCCATAGGCTTCTGGATGGAGCACAAGACCTATAGCGGTGACTCCTACCTGAACTACAGCACGACCGTGGACCAAATCGAGCAGTGGACCGGCTTCGACTTCTTCGTGAACCTCCCCGACCAGATCGAATCCTCCGCCGAATCCCGTAACCAAAGTTGGTCGGAATTTCTGAAATGGTAATCCCAACCTTTGAAGACTACGTTTGCTATATATTGACGGTCATAAGCTGGTCAATGGAAGTGAGATAGTCAGGGGTGGGGAAGTCCTTGCGTACAGTCCATCTTTCATCGGCACTTCCGCTCACCGCCAGGGATATGGAGCGGAGTCCATAACGTCTGTTGATCAAGTCCATAGTCTTGGATAATTCAATTCTTTCCTCACGCTTTCCCACAGGGTCGAAAAGCAGGTGGTGGGAGCACCCGGAAGAGATCTCCGAGAGTATTACACCTGATTTCTTGAACTGTATTCCGGGGCGGTAGATTTCATCCACAAGCCGCATAGCAGCCTTTGTCAGCTCAATCGTGTCAGATGAGGGTACATAGAGACGTTCTGAAGCAAAATTGGAGTATTGGGGCAGGTCCTTGCGGAACCGGTTGCTGCACGCAAACACGCAGATACATCCCGCTGCAGAGTCCTGTGCCCGGAGTTTGTTGCAGCAGCTTGCAGCAAAGGAAGCCACCGATGCCTTCAAATCCTCCTTTTCGGTAATCATTTTTGAAAAACTGCGCGAGGTCGTTATGGTCTGTCTCCTTATTGTTTCCGACGTGTCTATGCACGGATAGCCATTCAGTTCCAGCCAGGTCTGGTGGCCCGGTTTGTGGAAATGCCTCTGCACCCAATCTCCCGGCCTGTCTGCAAACTCAAGTGCAGTCGAGACACCGAGCGTGTACAATTGGGCAAGGGAACGATGACCTATGCCCCAGACATCCTCAAGCTCAAACATCGAAAGAGCCTTGCGACGCTGCTCTTCAGTTTCTATCATACACACTCCGCCATAGCCCTTGTATTTTTTCGCAAACTTGTTGGCCACCTTTGCCAGCGTCTTGGTGCGGGCTATTCCCACACTGACGGGAATGTCTGTCCAAAGAGCAATTTTCCGGACCATATCCTTCATCAGCCCCACAGGATCGTGGTGTTTCTCATAGCCGTCCAGATAGAGGAACTGCTCGTC
>JALFCH010000107.1 GCA_022771245.1 Rikenellaceae bacterium
GCGATACAGACGAAAGCTTTGCATTGAACCAATCTTGTTTGTTTCTCATATCTCAAAAACAACATCATCGATGCCATTGAGTTCTCTCTCCTCAATTCTTACATATCCTTTGGCAACATTATCATTTAGAATTTTTTCAAATCTCTGTAAGTCAAGAACATATCCGTACAGCTCGTCATATAACTCTGCTTCAAATATACTAATAGTTTAGCATATATGCTAATTTTTCTAACTAATATAACACATTAACAAGTATTATGAGAGGATAGGCACAGAGATCGCTGAAATTGAGCTTCCATTCTCTTTCCCGGAGTCGTGGGCAATTGTGAAGTTGCACACTATATCCGCTTTGATTGACGGTGAAAAACGAACTGGAAACTACATTTGTCTGGATGCCAAATACCTTTGAGGTGCCACTTTTTATTCAGGTGCAACTTTTTTGACCAAAAATTGCACTGTGTTCAAAAACCCTTCACTAGCCTTGTCTCCATAAACTCATCCAGTGTTACCAGATTGAGTTTTGGGAATGCAGTCTTCTTGCTGGTCATATCAATGATTGCAACAGACTCTTTCAGCATCTTTGCATACTCGGCCGACCTACACGTCCGCCAATACAAAATACAGTTTAATCAAAGCTTATCCGCAAAATGAAAGCTAATGATTCTAATAATTATTTGAATACACTTGCAAAGACTTATATAAGGTCTTTAGGTATAGGAGTTATTCTGATTGTAGGATTTCTATTTTATGCGCTTTTTGTTTACGGTAATGAAGTGGAATTTTTGATAATAGTATCTTTGGAGATTCTTGTGGCTATTATCGCAACAATAATTCAAATTCATCATCGGCGCAAGAAAGAACAAGCGCCAAAGGATGGTGAGATAGATTTTGATAATATCGATGACCTGTTAAAATGAAATTTTCTGTCCTTTTACAGCCGCATTCAAGCGGCTATTTTTGTACCGTAAATTTACAGCATCCGAGCAGCAGGACATTGTAGATAAAGTGGTAATATGGTAGAAGGTGCAAAAATTTGTTTGTCTTCCAATTTTTTCTGTTTGACTGTTTGTTTTCATAGTTCGACATTCTTCGATAATATACATATTGGATATAAATGTGACGGTGCAGCTCCGGATTTGACCGGGATGATAATGCGTCAATAATAAAATATCATTGTCAAAAAACATAGGTACATCAGTTTCATCAAAGCATATCTTTGTAAAAATATACACTGAGACTGATGGCGCTACACAATTTCTTCACGGTTGACCTCGGGGCTACGAGCGGCCGTACCATCCTGGCTTCATTCGATGGAGCGAAAATGGAACTTGTTGAACTGACGAGGTTTGAAAACCCCATTCTGCCTCTTGGGGGACATCTGTTCTGGAATCTTCCGCATCTCTACAACGAAATACTCAAGGGACTGAAAAAAGTCGCATCTCAGGGAGTCCGCATAGACTCCATAGGCATTGATACCTGGGGATGCGACTTTGCATTTTTCTCAGATGACGGTCAGTTGCTCGGCCTTCCTTATTGCTACCGGGACCCGCATACGGACGGTGCACAGGAGAAATTCTTTGCAAAAATGCCTTCCGGTGAGCTCTACCGCCGCACTGGCATACAGTTTATGAACTTCAACTCCGTCTTCCAGCTGGACACATTGCTGCGAAACGGCTGTTCTGCGCTCAAGGCTGCGGACAAAGTGCTCTTTATCCCGGATGCCCTCTCTTATATGCTTACAGCTGAGGCAGTTTGCGAATACACCGTTGCCACCACATCTCAGATTCTCAATGCACAGACCGGTGACCTCGACCCTGAAATACTGAAAGCCCTCGGCTTGGAACGGTCCCGCTTCGGCAGGATGGTCCGGCCGGGAGAGCAAATCGGCGTGCTTACGGAGCAGGTTCAGAAAGCCGTAGGTATGGGGCCTGTGCCCGTCATCGCAGTGGCCGGTCACGACACCGGTTCAGCCGTTGCAGCCGTCCCTGCCGAAAGTGCTGACTTTGCATATCTTAGTTGCGGCACCTGGTCCCTGCTTGGAGTCGAGGCTCCCGCTCCTATCATTTCCGACGACAGCTTCAGGGAGAACTTCACCAACGAAGGGGGAGTGGACGGGACCATACGCTTTCTCAAGAATATTTGCGGAATGTGGATATTCGAACAGTGCCGCAAGGACTTCAGGGATGCTCCGGAAAATGTGGGGGAACTCGTCGCTTTGGCCGGGACCACGGATTTCGACTCCCTCATAGACCCGGATGCGGAATGTTTTGCCCATCCTGCTTCAATGACCTCTGCCATAGATGATTATTGTCGTGCTACGGCCCAGGCTGTTCCTTCTTCCCCGGCTGAATACTGCCGTCTCATTTTCAGGTCTCTTGCTTTCCGCTGCCGTCAGGTCGTGGGACTGCTCGGCGAACTCACTCCGGTCAGGACAGCTGCCCTGAATGTCATCGGAGGGGGCTCCCGCAACGCTTTCCTTATGCAATGCCTTGCGGATGCGCTTGGTCTGAAGGTCATCTGCGGTCCGGTGGAGGGTACGGCGATGGGCAATGCTCTGGTGCAGGCAAAAGCTGCCGGACTTTGCGATGACCTCTCCTCAATGCGCAGGATATCAAAGGCTTCGGTGGAACTGACCGAATATCTCCCGAAGCAGAATCTGGATGGTGAATATGCCCGTTTCCTCGAAATTCAGAAAAACTTCAATAACACACTATAACAATGAAAGACACAGCAATCAATCAGGCTTACGAGCTTGCAAAAGAAAGATATGCCTCCATAGGCATAGACACCGAAAAGGTACTCTCCCAGCTTCAGAACTTCCACCTCAGTATGCACTGCTGGCAGGCTGATGACGTGAAAGGCTTTGAAGTTCAGGCTGGAGCACTTTCCGGTGGAATCCAGAGCACAGGCAACTATCCGGGTGCCGCACGCAACATCGACGAACTCCGCGCGGACATACTCAAGGCAAAGAGCCTCATTCCGGGCAGCCACAGGCTCAATCTCCACGAAATCTACGGTGATTTCCAGGGCAAGGTGGTGGACAGGGACGAGGTGACGGTGGAGCACTTCCAAAGCTGGATAGACTGGGCAAAGGATAACAACACCCTGCTGGATTTCAATTCCTCATCCTTCTCCCATCCCAAGAGCGGCAATCTCTCGCTCTCCAACCCTGACAAGGGCATACGCGACTTCTGGATTGAACACACCAAGCGTTGCCGCGACATAGCCGACGCAATGGGCAAGGCTCAGGGGGATCCTTGCATTATGAACCTCTGGGTACACGACGGATGCAAGGACGTTTCCGTGAACCACTATCTCTACCGCAGCCTCCTGAAAGACTCTCTGGACCAGATTTTTGCAGAGTCCAAGACCGATATGAAGGACTGCATCGAGGGCAAGGTGTTCGGCATAGGACTGGAGAGTTTCACAGTGGGCTCCCACGATTTCTACACTGCCTATGCAGCACAGAACGGCAAGATTCCGACCATCGACACAGGCCACTATCACCCTACCGAAAGCCCTGCGGACAAGGTGTCAGCCCTGCTCTGCTATGTGCCCGAGCTTATGCTCCACGTGAGCCGCCCTATACGTTGGGACTCCGACCACGTGACCATTATGGACGACCCGACCCAGGAACTTTTCAGCGAAATCGTGCGTGCGGATGCACTTGACCGCGTACATTACGGGCTCGACTTCTTCGACGGTTCCATCAACCGCATCGGTGCATATATCATAGGCACCCGTTCAGCTCAGAAATGTATGCTTCGCGCCCTTCTCGAGCCGAGGGAACTGATTTCCAAATATGAACTTGAGGACCGCCACTTCGAGGTGCTTGCCCTGATGGAAGAGGCAAAGGCACTTCCTTGGAATGCTGTCTATGACGAGTTCTGTCTGCGCAATTCAGTGCCTGTGGGCAGCGATTTCATTGCTGATGTGCAGGCTTACGAAAAGGATGTACTGTCCAAAAGATAGACTATGGAAATACTATTCGGTTTATTGATTATCGCGGTGGGAGCGTTCTGCCAGTCAAGCAGTTATGTTCCCATCCGCAAAATCAGGTCCTGGAGTTGGGAGACTTTCTGGCTGGTGCAGGGCCTGTTTGCGTGGCTCATTTTCCCTTTCGCCGGAGCAATGCTTGCCGTTCCGTCCGACGCCAGTCTTTTCGGCCTCTACGCCTGCTATCCGCGCGAGACTGCCATTACTGTGGTCTTCGGAATGCTCTGGGGAGTGGGCGGACTCACCTTCGGCCTTTCGATGCGTTATCTCGGAGTGGCTTTGGGCCAGTCCATAGCCCTGGGCACCTGTGCGGGACTCGGGACCATACTCACACCTCTCTTCCTGGGCCGTCCGGGAGACCTGACCGCTTCGGTGATTTGCGGAGTGGTTGCCACTCTCATCGGCATTGCCATCATCGGAGTGGCGGGACATCTGAAATCCAAGGGCCTGTCCGACGAAGCCAAAAAGGAGGCAGTCAAGGACTTCAACTTCCCCAAAGGAATACTGGTGGCTCTGTCTGCCGGATTTATGAGTGCCTGCTTCAACATAGGCCTCGGTTTCGGTGAGCCGCTGAATTTCGGGGATGCGACCGCGGACATATTCAAGACTCTTCCTGCCACCTTCCTCGTGACTTTCGGAGGCTTCCTGACCAATGCCGCCTATTGTCTCTTCCAGAATGCCCGCAACAAGACCTTCGGGGACTATGCCAACGGAAAGGTCTGGGCCGGGAACCTGCTTTTCTGCGCACTCGCGGGTCTGCTCTGGTACAGCCAGTTCTTCGGTCTGAGCCTGGGCAAGGGTTTCCTCACCTCCTCCGAGTCTCTGATGACTTTCAGCTGGTGCATACTCATGGCTCTGAACGTGACTTTCTCCAACGTCTGGGGCATAATACTCAAAGAATGGAAGGGCTGTTCCCGCAAGACCGTGGCTGTGCTCCTGACCGGCATTGCGGTGCTGATAATCAGTTCTTTCCTGCCGGAATTGTTAAAGTAGAACTGCTGCAAAGCAGTATGGCTATAATTGTTAAAGTAGTAGTGTTAAATATATGTCTATTCTTGATTCCAGACCTGCCCTCAAAGCCGCCGTATGGCAGGTTGCAGAAACAGCCGGCTACCTTTGGACCAAAGGTTGGGCCGAGCGCAACGGCGGCAATATCACCGTCAATGTCACCGAGTATGTGGATGACGGAATGCGTGA
>JALFCH010000110.1 GCA_022771245.1 Rikenellaceae bacterium
GCGATACAGACGAAAGCTTTGCATTGAACCAATCTTGTTTGTTTCTCATATCTCAAAAACAACATCATCGATGCCATTGAGTTCTCTCTCCTCAATTCTTACATATCCTTTGGCAACATTATCATTTAGAATTTTTTCAAACCTCTGTAAGTCAAGAACATATCCGAACAGCTTTGAGTCCTCCTCGTAAGTTCTTGTTGATTTTAATCCTCCATTCCCCAGAATGACTATCTGTTCCGATATGCGCAGGCAGTATAAACGCAATTTTCCTCCTTCTATTGGAATCGCAGCCACACTATCCTTAATCTTCCCTTCGGGACGGAAAAAACGTTCCAAAGCTCCGAGATTCAGGATTGCCTGCAATGCGGCTATTATCCGTTGATAGTCACGGTTATATTTGGCATTTTGTTCAAATTCTTCTACGAATTTTTCGAATTCAGTAGTTCCGTCGTTCTCAAAACTAATTGAATATAGAGCCGTCTTCTCTGACTCACTAAGCTTTTCAACCGTTGTTTTCTTCTTCAAGTTCATAATCCCTCGTCATATAACTCTGCTGCAAATATACTAATAGTTTAGCATATATGCTAATTTTTCTATCTAATATAACACATTAGCAAGTATTATGAGAGGATAAATGGTAATCTATTGGATATCAACGAAGAAGGACCAATTGTAATATCTACCACATTTACAATCTTTGCTTTGTAGCCACTTTTCTTCGGTTGGTTAGCGGGGGATGTCATCCAACAGGGGGGATGTCCTCGCGGTATGCGGCTTTTGCCGCATACCGCTGCGAGAACCCCTCCGCTGCCGCGGGGGCCCTTGCAAGTAATTGGATTTTAAGGAGATGGCGTTGCTGGGGCAACGCATCTTTGTTAAGAAAGGAGGGGCTTACGAAAACTTGTTTTCGACGCTCCTCCTTTCTTAACAAAGATAACCACGCTTCGCGTGGTTATCTCCTTAAAATCCAATCACTTGCGGTGAGAGGGGGATTCGAACCCCCGGAACCCTTACGAGTTCGGCAGTTTAGCAAACTGCTGGTTTCAGCCACTCACCCATCTCACCGGGTTGGGAGTGCAAAGGTAGTAATTTTTTATTGAACACCAACTTTTTCTGGGATAAATTGGTTACTGTCGGGGTTTTTATTCGAAGTGGACTTGATTGGTGGACCCGGATTATGACGCTTGAAGGTGTAGGTCTGCCGGTCCTGATCACTTGGAGCAGTCAGGGAATCATAGTCTATCACCACTCCCCTCATCAGGAAATCCATCTCGATTTTCTGGACCTCAGACACCACCTTTGAAAGAGAATCCTGCATAGAAGGAAGTCTGGCCTCCAGTTCCAATATCAGGTTCGTAAGTTCCTGACGCTGTTCCACTTCGTCACTCATTGCATAAGTCTCCCTCATCTGTTCCAAATGTGTAACCGCACTGTCCAGACGTGCCCGCAGCACTCTCACCTCCTCCATCTTGCGCATATATTCCTGAGTCTGAGCGTTTTCCGGTATGGCCGACGACAACTCGGAATCTTCCTGCCGGGAATCCGGATTCAGTTCCATAATCACCTTCAACCTCGTGGCATCAGTCACTTTTTCCTGAGCCGGGACGAACTCATACTCAAGCACATAAACATAGACACTATCCTTGGGGCAATCCCTGTCGGAGGCAAAGACCGTATAACGCCCGTCATCCGTATTTACCAGCAGATAGTCATTCGCAGGAGAAGAATACGGGAAACCCAGGTTCGCCGGAAAGGTCCAGCAGCTGTCCAGACTGTTCCAGACTGATTCGTAGAGGTCATACCCTCCCACTCCGTCACTTCTCCTCGCAGAAAAGGTCATAGACTTGCGGTCTGCCGACAGCATAGGAAAAATCTCGTCCGCCTCCGCATCCCCGAAGACCGGTTGCGGCATGGAGCAGGTCAGGGAATCGGAAATTTCGGAAAACACGATATGACGGCCCGTAGAATCGGGAACTGAAGAGAAATACAAAGACTGTTCATCATCCGGCAAATAAATCCACTCATCTCCGAAGGGCTTCCAACTGCGGTCCGGCAGAGGGTAATACAGGAAAAAATCCTGTTTTGAAAACCGCTGACGGGCTATGACCGAAGGCAAACCCACCGACTCGCTGTAATCGATTCCGTTCAGACAATATTCATTCAATTCGGCAGCATAGACCTTTATGAGGGAATCCGAAGATGTCTTGAGTATATTCTCACACACCCTGCACGCCCTGCGGAAACTGTATTCGTCCCTAAGGGAATCGGCAAGGGCGAGTTTCTGGGAATCAGTTCTGCCGTTGAGCAAAGCGGCAAGTGAGGAAAAATTGTCCGGAGCGGCAATCTTGTCGGAGACGATGACGGACTGCCCCGTTTTCACCTGAGCATCAAGACTGTATGCACAGGAAAACAGAACTGCAAACGCACAAAATATAATGTTCCTCAAACTTGTCATATCCGATAATCGGGCAAAATTTCATCCAAATCCTGTACCTAACCGATTAAGAACCCACAAAATTACATCAAGTTTCGTTTTTATTAAAGTGAAAATCAGAAAAAAGTAGTAAATTTGTGCCCTATTGCCGAGTTTTGAAAACGGCGCGGCAAATTTATGCAGATTGATTGACACTGAAAAACAACAAGACAAATATTAATTAAAACAATAATCATTATGCAAAGTAAAGGTCTCATCAGATTCACAGCAATCTGCCTTGCGCTGGCTTGTCTTTGGCAGTTGTCCTTCTCCGTGGTAACCAGAATCCAGGAGAAAAAAGCTGACAAATATGCCGAGAAAGCAGTAAGCACATTGCTTGAAGGTGCAGAATTCAAAGCTGTTGCAGAAGAGGACAAAGCCTTCTACATCGATTCAGTCACTAAAGTGAGCAACAGAAGGTACCTCGACTCCATCTCAGCTGAAAAAGTGTACTTGAATTACACCTACAAAGACGTAAAAGTTAAGGATATCAACCTCGGACTTGACCTCAAGGGCGGTATGAACGTTATGCTTCAGGTTCAGCTTGAAGACCTCGTCAAAGCCCTCGCTGACCATAGCCAGGATCCGGACTTCCTCGCAGCCCTCTCTCTTGCAAAGAGCCGCAGCGTGGAGTCAAGGGACAATTTCATCACCCTTTTCGGCAAGGCTTGGCAGGAGACTGCAAACGGACGTCCTCTCGCAGAGATTTTCAACACTCTCGACCTCAAGGACAAAGTAACCCGCCAGTCCACCGATGCTGAGGTGCTTGCAGTCATCGAAGGCGAATCCGAGAGCGCAATTGCAAACTCATTCAATGTGCTGCGCAACCGTATCGACCGTTTCGGTGTCACTCAGCCAAACATCCAGAGACTCGGCAACACAGGACGTATCCTCGTGGAACTCCCTGGCGTGAAAGAGCCTGAGCGTGTGAGAAAGCTCCTTCAGGGAACCGCTTCCCTCGAATTCTGGACCACATTCCAGTATTCCGAAATCGAGTCCTTCCTCAACGAGGCCAACAGCAAACTCGCTGAAATTCTTGCTACGGAAGAGGTGGAAGTTGCAGAGGAGAGCACCGGAGACATTGTCGCAGACGAAATTCAGGCAGCCGGAACCCAGGACCAGGATGAAGCAAAATTCAGAAAAGAGAATCCTCTCTTCTCAGTGCTCCGTCCTTCAGGCTACGGCACCAACGCCTGCATAGGTTTCGCAAGCTATGCCGACACAGCCCTCGTAAACAAATACCTCGCACTTCCTCAGATTAAGGAAATCTTCCCTAAGGAATTCCTGGCAATGTGGACCGTGAAGCCTTCAGACCAGATTCCGGGAGGTAACTATTTCGAACTCGTTGCCATCAAGAACCGCAACAACAAGGCTCCGCTTGACGGTGAAGTTGTGACCGAGGCCCGTGTTCAGTACGGCGAAGGCGGATCCCGTCCGGAAGTGTCCATGTCTATGAACAAGGACGGAGCCCAGACTTGGGCCCACCTTACCAAGGACAATATCGGCCGTCAGGTGGCAATCGTGCTCGACGGAATGGTATATTCCTATCCTACAGTCCAGAGCGAAATCTCCGGAGGTTCTTCACAGATTACCGGAAACTTCACTCTTGAGGAGGCTGAAGACCTTGCAAACGTGCTCAAATCAGGTAAGCTCCCTGCACCTGCAACCATCATCCAGGAGCAGGTTGTCGGTCCATCCCTCGGTTCAGAGTCCATCAACGCAGGTCTCATCTCATTCGCAATCGCGTTTGTGCTCGTGCTCATCTATATGGTGCTGTTCTATCAGGGCGCAGGTCTCATAGCCGACATCGCTCTCCTGAGCAACGTGATTCTCCTCTTCGGTACCCTCGTATCCTTCGGAGCAGTCCTCACTCTCCCTGGTATCGCAGGTCTCGTCCTCACCCTCGGTATGGCAGTGGATGCCAATGTGATCATATATGAAAGGGTAAAGGAAGAACTTCGCGCAGGCAAGGGCTTCGGCAAGGCTGTGGCTGACGGTTACAAGAACGCATACTCTGCAATCATTGACGGTCAGGTGACTACAGCCCTCACAGGTCTCGTACTCTTCCTCTTCGGATCAGGCCCTGTGAAAGGTTTTGCAACCACCCTCATCATCGGTATCGTAACCTCTGTCCTCACTTCCATCTTCATCACCCGCATCATCATCGATGACAGGATTTCAAGAGGCAAGACGGTTTCCTTCGACAACAAGCTCACCAGGAACTTCCTCCAGAACACTCACGTGGACTTCCTCGGCAAGAGAAAGATTACCTATATCATCTCAGGAGCCCTCGTTCTCATCTCAATCGTATCCATCTTCTGGAAAGGATTCACCTATGGTGTGGATTTCACCGGTGGACGTACCTATGTGGTGAGATTCGACAATGACGTGAAGGCCGAAGATGTTCGTACAGCCGTTGTGAATGCATTCAACGAAGCTGCTGCCCAGGATGAAAATGTGGGCAACTCTGCTGCAGAGGTGAAGCAGTTCGGTGGAGACAGCCAGATGAAGATTACCACAACCTACAAGATTGACCAGGAGTCTTCAGAAGTTGATGCAGAAGTTGAAAATATTCTCTACACAGCACTCAAAGGCTTCTTCAAGGCAGATGTTTCCCTGGCAGAATTCACATCGACGGTGGACAATCCTAACGGTATCGTAAGTTCCGACAAGGTGGGTCCTACCATTGCGAACGATATGAAACGCGACGCTATCATAGCCGTAATCATCGCCCTCTTCGTAATCTTCGCCTACATCGCAATCAGGTTCAAGAACTGGACTTGGGGTCTGGGTGGCGTGACTTCCCTTGCCCACACTGCCGTAATCGTGATCGGATTCTTCTCGCTCTTCAGCGGAATACTTCCATTCACCCTCGACGTGGACCAGACTTTCATAGCCGCAATCCTTACCATCATCGGTTACGCAATCAACGATAACGTGGTCATCTTCGACCGTATCCGCGAATACAAGGCCGACCATCCTAAGGCATTGCTCAAGGACAACGTGAACAGCGCGCTCAACAGCACCCTCTCACGTACTATGAACACCTCCCTCACAACTCTCGTAACTATGATTGCAATCGCAATCTTCGGAGGTGAAGTCATCAGAGGTCTTGCAGTAGCCCTCATCCTCGGTATCGTAATCGGAACCTACGCTTCCATCTTCATCGGTACCCCTGTGATGTACGACGTGGTTTCCGCAGTGGAGAAAAGAAAAGCTGCGAAAGCATCCAAGAAATAATCAGGATTGAAACTTTCCTGCAAAAGCCGTGGTTCGAATTCCGGACCGCGGCTTTTTTGTTTATAAGAGGCAGGTTATTTTTTGAATATTACTTAGTATCTTTGCATCCCCTATCCCAAAAATGATTTTACCGGAAAAGAAACAATAGCACTATGTCATTCGTCCACCTTCACGTCCACACCCAATATTCCATCCTTGACGGTCTTTCTTCTATCAAAGGGCTTTTCAAAAGAGCATCGAAGCTCGGTATGCCCGGAATTGCCATCACGGACCACGGAAATATGTACGGAGTGAAGGAGTTCTTCAAAGTGGCAAAGGACTTCCCCGAAATCAAGCCCATCATAGGCTGCGAGGTCTATGTCACCCAGGGCTACGACCACAATCTCAAGGACAAGGACCACAAAGGCTACTACCACCTCATCCTCCTTGCAAAAAACGAGAACGGCTACAGGAACCTCCTGAAAATCGTATCAGAGGGGCATATCAACGGTATGTACTACAAGCCGAGGGTGTCTCACAAAATCATAGAGAAATACCACGAAGACCTGATTTGCTGTTCTGCCTGCCTTGCCGGAGAGATTCCGAGGAAAATCGTGGCCGGAGATATGAAAGGTGCGGAAGAGAGCATCAATTGGTTCAAGGGTCTTTTCGGAGAGGACTATTATCTTGAGGTTCAACTACATAAGACTGAGGTCCAGGGACTTACGGGAAAAGCCTACGACAGGGTCTGGGAGGTCTATACCAACCAGCTCATAAGCAACGAGGGCATTTTCTCTCTTGCGGAAAAAACAGGGGTGAAGGTCATTGCCACCAACGATGTGCATTTCGTGGAAAAGGAGGACGGACCGGCACACGACCGGCTCATCTGCCTCACCACCAACGCCTACATTGATGACGAAGACCGTCTTCACTACACCCAGCAGGAATACCTGAAGAGTGAAGAGGAAATGGCAGCCCTCTTCCCGGCACATCCGGAGGTGATTTCCAACACAATGGAAATTTTCGACAAAATCGAAAGCTACAAAATAGACAAGGACCCTATTCTTCCAAAATTCCGTATTCCTGAAGATTTTCTCGCGGACATAGATACCTATCTTGAAAAATACAAGGATATCATCGACGTAGGACGCACGGATGCGAAGGGAAACAGCCGTGGAGATGAATTCACCTGGTCTGTCGCCTACCTCTGCCACCTCACCTACAAGGGAGCCGAATGGCGCTACGGCCAGACTCTGAACGAAGTGCAGGCGGAGCGCATTGAATTCGAGCTCAAGACCATATGCAAGATGGGTTTTCCGGACTACTTCCTCATTGTCCAGGACTTCATCGCCGCATCCCGCGCACAGGGCATTTCAGTGGGTCCGGGAAGAGGTTCCGCAGCCGGTTCAGCAGTGGCTTACTGCCTCAAAATCACCAATCTGGACCCTATACGTTACGACCTTCTGTTTGAGCGTTTCCTCAATCCGGACCGTATCAATATGCCGGATATAGACATAGACTTCGACGATGACGGGCGCTACGACGCTTTCAAATATGTCGAACAAACATATGGCAAGGACCATATTTCGCACGTCATCACTTTCGGCACGATGGCAGCCAAATCGGCAATCAAGGACGTGGGACGCATCAGCCACATTTCCATAGACGAAAGCAACCGTCTCACGAAGATGATTCCGGACAGGCCTTTCACAGTCACTGAAGAGGAAGACATACTCCTGGAGGAAGGCGAAGAGCCGGGACAGGGCGAAAAACTCGTGACCAAGGAGGAGCGTGTTCCGGATCCGGAGCACGAGGGGGAAACCATACTCGTGAAAAGACGCTACAAGAGGGTCAAGGCGGAAAAAGAGAAGAAAGTTACCCTGGAGAACTGCTACAAATACATTCCTGAGCTGAAAAACGAGCTGGAAAACGGCAGCGAACTAACCAAAGAGGTCTTGCAGTATGCCCTGAAACTCGAAGGCAGCGTCAGACAGACGGGTGTACACGCCTGCGCAATGATTATCGGACGAGGTGACCTCACGGACTATATTCCCATCAGTATGGCCAAGGACAAGGCCACAGGAGAGGATGTGTGGGTGAGCCAATACGACGGACACTTCATTGAGGAAGTGGGTATGCTAAAGATGGACTTCCTCGGACTGAGGACACTGTCCATCATCAAGGAGTGCCTCAAAAGCATCAAAAAACGCCACGGCATTGATATAGACATAGAGAAAATCCCTATTGACGACAAGCCGACCTACGAACTTTACGGACGCGGAGACACCACGAGCGTATTCCAGTTCGAGTCTCCGGGTATGAAAGAATGGCTGCAGAAACTCAAGCCTACCAGATTTGAGGACCTGATTGCGATGAATGCCCTCTACCGTCCGGGGCCTATGGACTATATTCCGCAATTCGTGGCCAGAAAACAGGGTACGGAGCCCATAGAATACGACCTTCCAGAGATGGAGGAATACCTCAACGACACCTACGGAGTGACCGTGTACCAGGAGCAGGTGATGCTTCTGTCGCGCAAGCTGGCAGGGTTCACCAGAGGCCAGTCCGACACCCTGAGAAAGGCTATGGGTAAGAAAATCAAGGCTATGCTGGACAAGCTGCATCCTCAGTTCATCGAGGGTGGAGTGGCAAACGGACATCCTAAGGAAATTCTGGAGAAAATCTGGGCGGACTGGGAGGCTTTCGCGAAATACGCCTTCAATAAGTCCCACGCAACCTGCTATGCCTGGGTAAGTTACCAGACCGGATGGCTGAAGGCCCACTACCCGGCCGAATTCCAGGCCGCCAACCTGAGCAAGAACCTTTCGTCTATGGACGAAATCAAGAAGATTATGGACGACTGCAAAAAGGGCGGAATAAAGGTTTTGAATCCGGATATAAATGAGTCTGAATCAGGATTTTCCGTCAATGCAGAAGGCAATGTCTATTTCGGATTGGGAGGCATAAAAGGCTTCGGAGACAATATAGTCCAGGCCATAATTGCAGAAAGGGAGAACAATGGTCCATTTGCGGACATATTCGACTTTATCGAAAGAATGAGCGGAATCGTCAACCGCAAGGCCCTTGAATCCCTCGCATATTCCGGAGCCTTTGACAGTTTCAATATTTCCAGAAGCCAGTTCTTCACCCCTTGCAAGAACGGAGAGCTGTTCATTGATGCCCTGCTCAAATACGGTGAACTGTATCGCAAGGACAGTATGGATTCCGCCATTTCCCTTTTCGGTGAGATCGAGGAGATGAAACCGACAAGACCGGAGATTCCACAGCCTGTCCAGGATGAGGACAACTTCAAATACCTCCAGAAGGAGAAGGAACTCGTGGGAATGTTCCTTTCCTCACATCCTCTGGACAAATACCGTTATGAACTGGATACCTTCGCAGGCTGCTCCATCGGACAGTTGCAGAGCATCATAGACGAGGCCACCCAAAATCAGTCCGGATCTCGGAAATTATCTGTTGCCGGACTCATAACCAGCGTAAGCACAATGACTTCCAAGGCAGGAAAGCCATTTGCCAAAGCCACTGTCGAGGATTATGAAGGCAGTTACGAAATTGCTCTTTTCGGCAATGATTATGAAGCCTTTATGCCTTACTTGAAGGAACACGAGGCAATTTTCATAGAAGGAGAAGTGAAACCGCGCTATTTCAGCAAACCGGCAGAAGGAGGAAAACCGGCAGAAGCAGTGCCTTACACCTACAGGATTCAGAAAATGTCGCTGCTGGGCAATGTGGCCGATGAAAAAGTCAAGACCTTTGTCATCAATATGAACACCGACCAGATTACCCCGGAATTCCGTGCGGCGCTGGTAAAGCTAATAAAACTCAACACCGGCAAGATACCGCTGAGTATGAAACTCTACGACCCGGTGAATCACTGGACCATAGATTTCGCTTCGAGAAAATTCACTGTGTCGGTGTCGAACCAATTCATAGAAGACGTCAAGAGACTGGGCGTGGAATGTCACTGTGAGATAAAAAGATAAATAAAAATGGCAGAAGAAAGATTCGCAAGCCTCGGCAGAATCGAGGCAGTCAACAAACTCTTTGAAGGTTGCGGCTACAAGCCGTTCCGGAGCACATATTTCGAAGCAAAGGACAAGGGAGGAGTGGCAACTCTCAAGAGCCGCTGTTTCCTTGAGGGTACGGATTTCGACCTCACCTACTTCCCTCTCAAGCACCTTGGCTACAAATGCGTCACTGCAGTCACAGGAGAACTCTATGCGGAATTTTCCAGCCCACGTGCCCTCAATGTGATTTTGGGCATTTCCGGCAAACTGGATTTCGAAAAAATCAAGGAAGTCTGGAACGGAATCACGGCTGCTGCAAAGGAACACCGCTATGAAAATGTGTCATTGGAACTCCTGCCTGCGATGAATGGTCTGAGCATAAGCCTGAGCGCCATTGGAGAGACTTCTGCACTGATGGCAAAACGCCGCCCTGCCGCAAAGTCTATGGACCTGATATGCGTTTCAGGCAGTCTCGGAGGGGCCTATTTGGGTTTGAGCATATTGGAAAGGGAAAAACGCAAGTTTACAGCTGCCGGGGACGAGCATGCACAGCCGGATTTGAGCAAATACAAGGACTTTGTGGGAGAATATCTGAGACCTAAACTGAGTCCTTATCTGGTCGAGGCGTTTGAAGAGGCTGAAATAATGCCGAGCTTCGGATATTTGGTGTCTAAAGGCCTCGCAGACGCGATAAAATCTCTTGTGAGGGATTCCGGTCTTGGAGCAAAAATATATGCCGATAGAATGCCATTTATGGGCAATGCCATAGATTTGAGCAAGGAACTTGGAGTGGACCCCCTCGCATCAGCCCTGAACGGAGGTGACGACTACCGCCTGCTTTTCACGATTCCTATAGGCAAACACGAAAAATTCCGCCACGATTTCCAGACTTTCGACGTGATAGGCCATCTCGCCCAAGCGGAAGTGGGAGCCGTAATAGTCACCCCGGACGGAGTGGAACTGCCTCTGCACGCCCAAGGGTGGCCTCGGGAAGATTAAGGTCAAATCCTATAACCTAAGTCAGAAAGCCGGTCAATCCTTTAGACACCCGATAGGTATTACATAGACCCCTTCCTTTCTGCGGTAAGCATATTACACCGGACTTATTGAAAGAGTCTGACGTTGTCGAAAGACGGCTTCAAATCCCCTGCTTCAATTCTGTGGATTATCTCCACCACTTTGTCGTTGGCAGGAGTAGGGACTCCGACTCTGCGTCCGAATTCACATACAGAACCGTTTATCGAGTCCACTTCTGTCTTCTTTCCGTGTTCCAGGTCCTGAAGCATACTGGCTTTGAGAAGGGCGTGCTTGCGTATGGCAACCGGAATTATACAGAAGGAAAATGCCTTTTTCAGAGGA
Source organism: Rikenellaceae bacterium (assembly GCA_022771245.1). Classification (GTDB taxonomy): domain Bacteria; phylum Bacteroidota; class Bacteroidia; order Bacteroidales; family UBA932; genus Cryptobacteroides. The sequence goes on from JALFCH010000110.1 coordinate 11,080, forward strand.
TTGGAATAATCCAGAAGTTTCACGACATCCTTACCCTGAATAGGCTCAATCCTTATATTAGCCGCCTTGCAGACATCGATGCACTCCTTGATAATCTTCTGAAGCACTTTCCGTGAATTGCGGTCGGATGCCGCTTCTCCGAAAGTGGAACCTGTCACTGCACTCATTCCGGAAAAGCCTGCATTTATGAGGAGTTTGCTCCACCTTGTGCCTATGAAATTGTGCTCCAGTTCCACCGGTCCCATCATTTCAAGCAGTTCCTTCACTTCGTTCAGATGAGCTGAGACGTGGTCAGAAACTGCACCGAGTCCGAAGGTGAGACTGTCCGGAGAGCTGGTCAGTTCGCATACTCCCGGACCTTTCATAGTTGCTCCCCAGGCCACTGTACAGCCCAAAACCCTGTCTTCGCCCACTATTTCGGCTATTCCGATTTCAGGAAGCCCGTTCTGAAGGGTTACTATCACTCCGTCAGAGGCAAGATAGTCTTTCAGGAAAGTCACCACTTCCCTGTTATGCTGCTGCTTGGTCATCAGGAAAATGATGTCGTACTTTCCGCTCATCTGGCTGTCAGTGATGGCTGTGACCTTCTGGGTGAATTCCATAGTCCCCACAATCTTGGCTCCGTTTTCATTCAGAGCCTTCACGTGTGCCTGGTTGTGGTTGATGAGGTCTATCTGTCCCCCATTTTTCGTTATGAACGCTCCCAGAATAGTGCCCAAGGAACCGGCACCGTATATTGCTGCTCTCGACATAATTGTGAAGATAAATACCCCGGTGTTGGCCGGGGTAAGTTTTATTTGAGTTTCTTAAGCAAGGTCTTGATATTGACTTCAGCATCGATGATGTTCCTCAAGTCCTCAATCTTGACCCTCTGCTGCTCCATAGTGTCACGATGACGTATTGTCACGCAACCGTCGTTTACTGAATCGTGGTCCACAGTCACGCAGAAAGGAGTTCCTATGGCATCCTGACGGCGGTAACGCTTTCCTATGGAATCCTTCTCGTCATACTGGCAGTTGAAGTCGTATTTGAGTTCGTCCATAATCTTCTGTGCAAGTTCAGGCAGTCCGTCCTTCTTGACCAGCGGAAGCACAGCCACCTTGACAGGAGCAAGAGGTGCCGGGATTGAAAGCACAACCCTGGTTTCCCCGTTCTCAAGTTGTTCCTCGTGGAACGAATGTGACAAAACAGCAAGCACCATACGGTCCACTCCTATGGATGTCTCGATCACATAAGGAGTATAGCTCTCCCCGCTTTCAGGATCGAAATACTGAATCTTCTTTCCGGAGAATTTCTGATGGTTTCCGAGGTCGAAATTGGTGCGGGAATGTATGCCCTCAAGTTCCTTGAATCCGAACGGGAAGTTGAACTCTATGTCAGTTGCGGCATTGGCGTAGTGAGCCAGTTTCTCGTGGTCGTGGAAGCGGTAATTTCCCTCTCCCATCCCGAGAGCCTCGTGCCATGCCAGACGCTGCTGTTTCCATTTTGCGAACCAATCCAGTTCGGTACCAGGCTTGATGAAGAACTGCATCTCCATCTGTTCGAATTCCCTCATACGGAATATGAACTGACGGGCCACAATCTCGTTCCTGAAAGCCTTTCCGATCTGGGCAATTCCGAAAGGAATCTTCATACGGCCGGTCTTCTGCACATTGAGATAGTTTACGAATATGCCCTGAGCGGTCTCCGGACGGAGATAAATGACATTTGTGTCGTCGGAAGTGTTTCCGAGCTGAGTGGAGAACATAAGGTTGAACTGGCGCACATCAGTCCAGTTCTTGGTGCCGGAAATAGGGCAGACAATTTCGCAGTCAATGATAATCTGACGCAGTTCAGCAAGGTCATTTGCATTCAGAGCATCAGCCATCCTCTTGCGCACAATCTCGATTTTTGCGGTGTTTCTAAGCACATTCGGATTTGTTTGGCGGAATTTCTCCTCATCGAAAGCCTCTCCGAATTTCTTGCGTGCCTTCTCCACCTCCTTGTTGTTCTTTTCCTCAAGTTTGGCGATATAATCCTCGATGAGCACGTCAGCCCTGTAACGCTTCTTGGAATCCTTATTGTCTATGAGAGGGTCGTTGAAAGCTCCCACGTGTCCTGAAGCCTCCCAAATCTTAGGGTGCATAAAGATGCAGGAATCAATGCCCACGATATTCTCGTTGAGCCTTGTCATAGCCTCCCACCAATATCTCTTGATGTTGTTCTTGAGTTCCACTCCCATCTGGCCATAGTCATAGACAGCAGCCAGTCCGTCATAAATCTCACTTGACGGGAA
>JALFCH010000137.1 GCA_022771245.1 Rikenellaceae bacterium
TGGCCCCAGGTTTCTTAACCCCCAGTCGCAAAGCGACAGCCCCCTGTAGGGAGCGCTGGGTCCCGGATTCCCCAGACCCCTTGAGTCGCTACGCTCCGAGCCTTCGCAACCGCGAAGGCTTTTTTCGTGGCCCCAGGTGTCCTAACCCCCAGTCGCAAGGCGACAGCCCCCTGAAGGGGGCGCTGGGTCCCGGATTCCCCAGACCCCTTGGGTCGCTACGCTCCGAGCCTCCGCCACCGCGAAGGCTTTTTTCGTGGCCCCAGTACTTGAAAGCGAAAAGAGAAATTATTTTTTGAACAGCTCAGAATGTGTACCCAATCGCGTAAGCGTGATTTGATTCACAGTTTCATCAAGCCAAATCAGCAGTAAGTCGTTCTCAACATGGCACTCCATAAATCCGGTGTATGCCCCCTTTAACATGTGCGGCTTAAATTCTGCTGGCACACAGCCTGTTTTTTCAAGAAATGTCAGAATCTTTGTTATACTTTCTATCTTCTTAGGTTGATTCTGATATCTTTTGAGGTCCTTTTTGAATTGACCGGTATATTTTAAGAACCACATAATCTCAAAGAGAGGCTATAAACTCCTTAAACTTTGCCAAGTCAAGTGTTTCAAGATTCTTCCTCTCCTTTGCTTCTTTCATTGCTGCAATTGTGGTCTCATTCGGTTCATTATAAACCTTTTCAATAAGAATCTTTTCAACATAGTTGTTAAGGCTGCGATTGTCTTTTTTAGCCAACTCTTTGAGCCTTTCAAGTAAATCCTCACTGAACCTGAAGGCGGTCTGTTTTTTCTTAAGAGTGATAGATGTATTCATAGTTCTTATCATTGTCATAATAAACATATAACAAATATATAACATAATAATATCACAACCAAATTTTTTTATTCTTGCTCTGAGCAGCAGAAGACAACCGGACCAGAGCATAGCCGTAATTCGAATTCTCTGATATTACTATTGCAAATAGATATCATCATTTGTAATTTTGCAGTGCTTTTGCATCAAGACTTTTACTAACAATGCCAAAGAAAGGAATAGAAAAAACAAATGCCGCAAGGTTACTCGACCGTGCCGGAATAGCCTACTCGCTCATCCCTTACGAGTATGATGAGAACGACCTGGCTGCATCCCACGTTGCCGAAAGCCTTGGAGAACCGATAGAGAGAGTATTCAAGACTCTCGTGCTTCACGGAGACAAGTCGGGCTACATAGTATGCGTAGTTCCCGGCAACACCGAAGTTGACCTCAAAGCCCTCGCCAAAGCCTCCGGCAACAAGAAGGTCGAGATGATTCCGATGAAAGACCTTCTGGCCGTAACAGGCTATATCAGAGGTGGTTGCTCCCCAATCGGAATGAAGAAAAAGTTTCCGACCTACATCCACGAAACCGCTCTGAACTTCGACAGCATCTTCATCAGCGCCGGCATCCGCGGCCTTCAGCTCCAACTCTCTCCCGCCGATCTAACCTCCTTCACCAACGCCACCACGGGCCCCTTTGCCGTATAGTCCATATCTCTTAAAAGATATAAATCTCAAATGAATGTTTGTGATATCACTTTTGTAAATTGATATCATTTTTGTATATTTGCAGTGTGAAGTATTCTTAAGTGCTGTAATGTTATATGGAAAGGGTTCAAACAATATTGAGGATAGACAATGCTTTGATGAAAAAGGCAAAAGCCAAGGCCAGTGCTCAAAATCAAAGTTTCAACAGTTATGTTGTGATGCTATTGACCAAGGATTTGTCATCTCATGACGGGTTTCCGAAAGTCAAGATACCTACAGAGATTTCAGATGATGTTAAATCGCTATGTGGGATTGCGAAATTTGAAATAACTGACCGTATGCTTGAAGAGGATGACAGATTGGCTTATATTCTTTCAAAATGACAAAAGTCTTCTACGATACAAATGCATTGCTTGATGCGATTCTTGATCGTGACGGCAGTAAGGATATGCAATTGCTGATGGAACTGGGCAGATTAGGCGAAATCAGGAATTATACCTCTGTTCTAACTATTGCCAATATCGCATATGTTGTAAGAAAAATAGTCCCTCCAACAGAAATCAGACATATCTTGAAACAATATGTCAAGGCCTTTGAGGTTCTCCCAATGGATGCAGGCTGTGTTGATGAAGCCATCCGTTTCCCCGGAAAAGATTTTGAAGACAACTTGCAGATTGCCTGTGCGATTGCCAATAATTGCAATTTCATCATATCCCGAAATATCAAGGACTTTCAGCATTCTCCGATTCCGGTTTATACAATAAACAATTTTGTGGACAATCTCGTTTCTGAATAAAACTTTCTTTCAGGCCCCTTCGCCGTCTAGTCCACATCTCGGACGACCCAGTTTTCAACTCTTAAACCATTGATCCTTGTCATATGTTTCGTATTTTCACTGACAAGGATACATCCACTGGCGATTGCACTGCAGGCAATCAGCAAGTCAAAATCTTCTATCATGTTTCCTTCGGCAATCAATGTGGCTTTTTCTTTAGCAAAGATTTCCAGCCCCGGACCTATTGGAATCACTTCGATAATGGATGTCAGTTTCTTGATTGCTCCCTGAGGCACATTGTACCCCTTCTTGAGCGCAAGTTCCTCCCCTAACAGGAGTTCAGCTTTGGTGATTTCCGAAATACAGCAATTATCAAGACCCCGCTCCTGAATTCTTTCTGCGATTGAATACTTGCCTCTGAGCCAGTGAATACAGATATTGGTGTCCAGCAGGTATTTCATAGCTCTTTCAAAGAATTTTTGGTCCTCAAATTATATAATTCCGTGCAGCCTTCGGCATCTTCAGGCCATATTCCGTTGAAGTCATAGGCAGATACAGTTTTCTCTTTCGCTTTTGAGCAAAGGATATCTTTGATGTATCCCCGAAGACTCATTCCTGACTTGATGGCTTTTTGATTCAATATGTCAATAATGTCGGAAGGCAAATCAATATTGCCGAGAACATAAGCGGAGTCTTCCAATACGGGGCCATTTGTCGCAGTGCCATAGCCGGACACAAGTTTTCCCTCAGTGATTTTATCGGCTGCACCTGATATCGGTGTTTTCAAAACAGCTGAAATCTCGGCAAGAAGATCCGAAGTGAAGTTGTGTTTCGCACTCAACCATTTGGTGACTTCGCTGGGCTGTCTGCCCATCTTTGTCGCAAACTCTTTTCTGCTTAGCCCGGAAGCCCTCAATGCATCTTCAATCTCTTCGGAAGTCCGTTTTCTACGGGCAGACTTTTCATTATCAAACCTATCCATCTTAAGCCATTTTTTCCTTTGGGCAAAGATAGGAATTTTATCTGTAAATGAATATAGTTATAAGTGAATTTTGGCCCGATTCGACGCATTATCTTTCCAGTCGGACAACAACGCTAAGCGGAAGAACTTTGCCGCAGGAGTCGGTGAGTACGAGCTCCCCGGATTCGATGTTTTTGCAGGCGGTCTTGAGACAGAAATTCTGGCGGACGATGGTTTCGCCGAGGACTGCGCTGAAGCCGTTGGAATAGAGGTTCAGCACCATAAAACTGTCCACCGGGGCGAGGATTGAGGATACGCATTTGAGCATATCGTTCAGACATTCGTCCAGTTTCCACTTTTCTCCGTCCGGGCCGTGTCCATAAGCGGGCGGGTCCAAGAGTATGCCCTGGTACACATTGCCCCTCTTGGCTTCCCTGCGTGCAAATTTCAGGGCATCTTCCACTATCCAGCGTATATTGTCCAGGCCGCTGGCTTCCATGTTTCCCTTTGCCCAGGTAACCACCTGACGTACTGAATCCAGATGAGTCACATCCGCTCCAGCCGCCTTTGCTGCAAGCGATGCCGCGCCCGTGTATGCGAAAAGGTTCAGCACTTTCGGGGCCGGTCTTCCTTCCGCCTTTGACTTTTCCACCAATGCCCGGGTCCTTGAATATATGAATTCCCAGTTCGGGGCTTGTTCCGGGAACACTCCCACGTGCTTGAACGAAGTCAGTCCGAGACGCATTTTGAAAGACGGGCCTCCCGCATTATATCTGATATACCACTGGTCGTCCATCTTCTTGAGCCTGTTCCACGTGCCGCTGTCTTCCTTGCCTGCCTTGCCGAAACCTGCTCCGGGAGTGAAACGGGTGTGCATCAGCCGGTTCCATTCTCCTTCCGAAAGGGATTTGTCCCACAGCGCCTTCGGTTCGGGACGGGCCATCACGACATTGCCGAATCTTTCCAATTTCTCATAATTTCCGCAGTCAATAAGCTGGTAATCTTTCCAATTCGGGTCCGGACTTTCTATAATCATAGCAAAAACTGATTCAAATTTGTTCTTTGTGGGAAAGCATTCCCGGTGAATTGCAAAGGTAATGAAAAATTTGCTACCTTTGTGAGCTGGATTGCGGAGTCCGTACAATAAAGGCCGCAAGGTACAGAAAACAAGGATAATTTTTATAAAATATTATGCAACAGAACATTTCAACTTACGATTTCGCTGGCAAGAAAGCCATTGTTCGTGTGGACTTTAATGTTCCTCTCAACGAAAAATTCGAAATCACTGATGACACAAGGATTCGTGCCGCAATTCCTACCCTCAAGAAGGTACTTGAAAAAGGCGGTGCGCTCATCATTATGTCCCATCTCGGACGTCCGAAGGGAGTGACTGAGAAATTCTCCCTCAAGCACATCCTCGGCCGTGTTGAAGAGCTTCTCGGAGTTCCTGTGAAGTTTGCAGAGGATTGCCAGAAGGCTGACGAGCAGGTTGCTGCCCTCAAAATGGGTGAGGTACTCGTACTGGAAAACCTCCGCTTCTATGCAGAAGAGGAAGGCAAACCTAGAGGACTTGCAGAGGATGCAACCGACGAGGAAAAGAAGGCTGCAAAGGCTGCATTGAAGGAAAGCCAGAAGAAATTCGTCGCTAAGCTGGCTTCTTATGCAGACTGCTACATCAACGACGCATTCGGTACTGCACACCGTGCACACGCTTCCACAGCTCTCATCGCAGAATACTTCCCTAACGACAAGATGTTCGGTTATGTGATGGAAGGTGAGATCAAGGCTATTGACCGCGTTCTCAAGACTCCAGAGCACCCTGTGACCGCAATTATCGGCGGAGCTAAGGTGTCTTCCAAGATCGGCATTATCGAGCACCTCTTCGATGCCGTTGACAATATGATCATCGGCGGAGGTATGGTCTATACCTTCAAGAAGGCTCAGGGCGGCAAGATTGGCAAGTCACTTTGTGAGGATGACCAGATGGATCTCGCTCTCAACATCCTCTAGAAAGCTGAGGAGAAGGGCGTGAAACTCTATCTTTCCAACGAGGTTGTGATTGCTGATTCATTCTCCAACGATGCCAACACCAAGGTTTGTCTCAACACTGAGATTCCTGATGAATGGGAAGGTGTTGATGCGGCTCCGAGCACCCTTGCCACTTGGGAGGAGGTTATTATGAACTCCAAGACCATTCTTTGGAACGGTCCTGTGGGCGTTTTCGAGATTCCTGCATTTGCAAAGGGTACTATGAAGGTGGCTGAGATGCTTGCAAAGGCCACTGAGAATGGTGCGTTCACTCTTGTGGGTGGCGGTGACTCTGTGGCTGCTGTCACTCAGATGGGCTTTGCCAACAAGGTCAGCTATGTTTCCACTGGTGGTGGCGCTATGCTTGAGTACCTTGAGGGGATTGAGCTTCCTGGTATTGCTGCTATCAGAAAATAACATTTTCTGATAGCAGCAAAAGGAGCGCGGAAGCGCTCCTTTTTTTTAATCCCCAGTCGCCAGAGGCGACAGCCCCCTGAAGGGGGCGCTGGGGTCCGTATTCCCCAGACCCCTTGGGTCGCTACGCTCCTGTTGAAAATAACATTTTCTGATAGTAGCAAAAGGAGCGCGGAAGCGCTCCTTTTTTTAAAACCCCCAGTCGCCAGAGGCGACAGCCCCCTGAAGGGGGCGCTGGGTCCCGGGTTCCCCAGACCCCTTGGGTCGCGACGCTCCTGTTTTCAAATAAAAAATCCAGGCCGAAGGACCTGGATTTTTGTATGTTAGGGAGAGATTCCCTCATTATTTCCCCTGCCTGAAGCGCTCAGCCTGTTCGCGGATAAGCTCCTCGTCATCGAAATAATTGATTTTCATCGCATCGCGAACCTCGTGAAGTGTCTGTGCCGCAACTTTGCGAGCCTTCTCGCTGCCCTTGCGCAATATCTCATAGACAGCCGGAATGTCCTGTTCCAGTTCAGCCCTCCTTGCGCGTATCGGAGCAAGTGTCTCCTCCATAACTGCAAGCAGGAACCTCTTCACCTTCACATCTCCGAGTCCGCCCCTGCGATAATGATCCTTGAGTGCGTCCAGATTCTCATAATCAGGAAGATATTTTGCAAAATGCTCAGGCCTGCAGAAAGCATCGAGATAGGTGAACACGGTATTGCCTTCCACCTTTCCCGGGTCCTCTACCCTGATGTGCCCCGGATCCGTGAACATACCCATCACCTTCTTCTTCACCACATCGGCAGGGTCCGAAAGATAGATGCAGTTGCCCAGCGACTTGCTCATCTTCGACTTTCCGTCAGTTCCCGGCAAACGGAGGCAGGCTGCATTGTCCGGAAGCAGAGTCTCCGGCTCCACAAGCACATCCGTGTTGTAAACCCCGTTGAACTTGCGCACAATCTCGCGGCACTGCTCCAGCATAGGCTCCTGGTCTTCTCCCACAGGCACGGTCGTGGCCTTGAAAGCCGTGATGTCGGCAGCCTGGCTCACCGGATATGTAAAAAATCCCGCCGGAATGCTCCCTCCTTCGAATTTGCGCATCTCGATTTCGCTCTTCACGGTCGGATTGCGCTGCAGACGGGCGATAGTCACCAGATTCATATAATAGAACGACAACTCGCAGAGTTCCGGAATCATAGACTGGATGAAAATTGTGACCTTGGACGGGTCCAGACCTACGGAAAGATAGTCCAGAGCAACTTCAACCACGTTCTGCCGCACCTTCTCGGGATTGTCTGCATTGTCAGTCAGGGCCTGGGCATCCGCGATGAACACGAACATATCGTCATATCCTCCCTGATTCTGAAGTTCCACCCTGCGCTTGAGGGAACCCACGTAATGCCCGATGTGAAGCCTGCCGGTAGGACGGTCGCCAGTCAAAATAATCTTTCCCATTTTCGTATAATCACTTGATTTTTATTTATTTTCCCTTGTAGTGCCGCACCTGATGTTTTTTGCATCTGTCACGTCCGGCAAAAAGTTCCGCAAGTTACGAAATATTTCTTAACTTTGCGGATTACATACACTCTAATTGGAATATGAGCAGGCTATTTATAAAACTCTATATTTTTTTGGGCAGGCATAAAGTACTGAGATGGACAGTTATGTTGGGTTCCGTGCTGCTGTTCGCATTCTACGGGCTCAAACTGGGTTACAAGGAGAATATACTCGAACTGCTGCCCCAGACAGGCAATATAGCTGAATTCCAGCCAGTTTTCGGCAACCTCAAGGTGAAAGACAAGGTTTTCGTGCAGATAGTACCAAAGGGTTTCACTGAGGAAAATGTGGGCGAGGCTTCCGGAATGGATGTGGAGAGTCTCTGTGCATATTGCGACGGATTCGTGGATTCTCTGATGGCCAGGGATGGCGGCAGGTATATAGCCGGAGTGCTTTACAACATAGACGATGACCTGCTGATGACCGCAGTTGACTATGCATCGGGTGTTCTGCCCACTTTCGTGGACACATCCTGTTACAGGGAATTCGACCGCCTGATTGCTCCGGAAAGCATAGAGAGGGAAATGGAGGAAAACACTGTCATCCTCGATAATGATGAAGACGGAAACCTCTCAATGATGGTAAGTTATGATCCCATCGGGTTGAGAAAGGTGTTGCTGAAGAACTTGTCGGAGTCCGGTAGCGGTTTTTCTCTCCGCAACGGGCATTTCGTTTCTAAGGACGGCAACGTGGTCACGGCTTTCCTGTCTCCCGCCTTCGATTATATGGACTCCGATGCAGCCGCCCGTTTTGCCGATATGGCCGAGGCTGTGGTGGCATCCTATTCAGAGGAGCATCCGGAAGTGGACATTTATATGCACGGGTCCCCTGTTATGAGTGCCAACAACTCCAGACGCATAAAATCGGACCTGGTGATGACCGTGGGCATTTCTCTGCTCATAATCTGTCTGCTCATCGCATTTTTCTTCAAGAACAAATCTTCCCTCATCCTGCTTCTCTCACCTGTGGCTTACGGCACTCTCGCGGCTATGGCTACGATGTACTGGATAAAGGGCAGTATTTCGCTGATGGCCTTGGGTATAGGTGCTATAGTCTTGGGAGTTGCATTGAGTTACTGTCTGCACGTACTCACCCATTACAAATATGTCAGCAATCCCCTCAAAGTGCTCGCAGATGAGTCTGACCCCGTCATCCTGGGTTGTCTGACGACCATCGGAGCCTTCGCCGGACTGCTTTTCACATCCAGCGAACTCTTGAGGGACTTCGGAATGTTCGCATCTTTCGCAATGGTGGGCACCACTTTGTTCTCCCTGATTTTTCTCCCCCATTTCTTCTCTCCTGAAAAGAACCGCAAGTCCGAAAAAGCTTTTGCAGTTTTCGAGAAAATCAACTCCCTGCCTATGGACCGCAATCCGTGGGTGCTGGTTCCCATTGCTGCGGTTGCAGTTGGCAGTCTCTTCCTCCCGTCCCCTGAATTTGACAGCAACCTCAAGGATATCAACTATATAAAACCGAATGTCAGGATATCCCAGAACATACTCAACAAGGAGAACAATGCCGGAATGTCTTCGCAATATTATGCTGCATCCGCAAACACCCTCGATTCAGCCTTCCTTTGCTGCGAGGCCCTGAATCTCAGGCTGGACTCCCTCAAGTCAGAAGGCATAGTGAGTCGCCACAGCAACGTGGCCAATATTTTCGTACCGGAACAGATTCAGCAAGAGAGGATTGACTCCTGGCACAAATACTGGAACGAGCCTTTCGAAGGAAGACTGGCACGCAAGGATGTGGTGTGGAAAAGGATTAGTGAGGCTGCAGATGGACAAGGCTTGGATCCAGACATATTCAAACCGTTCCTGACTCTCTGCAATGCCGATTTCGAAACGGGCTCTCTCTACGATGCGGAAATTTTGCCGGAAGAGGTCACATCCAATTTCATAGAACAGACAGCTGATGGAAGATATATGGTCTTCACCTCCGCTTTTATGCCGGAAAATCAGAAAATGACTGTCAACAGGGCTGTGGCTGAGGTGCCCGGGGCATTGGTCGTGGACCCTTTCTTCTACACCGGTGATATGGTGGAGATTATACACGGTGACTTCAACACGATTCTCGCGATTTCTATGGCTTTCGTGTTCATCGTTCTGCTGCTTTCCTTCCGCAGTCTTTCCGTGAGCCTGATTGCCTTCCTGCCTATGACCCTGAGCTGGTATGTGGTGCAGGGCGTGATGTGGATTTTCGGGCTCAAATTCAATCTGATAAACATCATCATTTCCTCGTTCATCTTCGGGATAGGAGTGGACTACAGCATTTTCGTCATGCAGGGGCTCCTGTATTCGGCCTCCGGAAAAGACAAGTCCATGCTCAACTACCACAAAACCGCCATCGGACTTTCTGCAATGGTGCTCGTGGTCGTGACCGGGTCTCTGATATTTGCTCGTCATCCGGCCATCCAGTCCATAGGAATAATTTCCGTAATCGGTATGTCGGCCTCCATTCTGCTGAGCTATTCCATAGAGCCGTTCCTGTTCAGGCTTATGATGAAAATACCATATTACAGACGCAGATTCGGTGATAAACAGGATGCTTCCACAAGTGTGAATAATACAAAACAATATGTATAAGAATAGAACAAGTATAATAAAATCGACCTTGACCCTCTTTCTTGCAGCGATTCTTTCGGGACAGCTTATGAATGCCCAGACCGGAATCCAGGCTTCTTTTGTGCAGACCGGCACCAATTCCGGCAAGGTGGTCAATGGTGAAGGTACCATTTATTATGCAGCCCCCGCTTCCCTTGCTTTGCGGTACAGCAATCCCGAAGGCGAGTGTTTCGTCATTAACGGGGACTGTATTTATGTAAACAAGGCCGGCAGGGTGAAACATTTCGATGCTAAGAAAAATGCTCCTATGAGGACTATGAGCCAGACACTTCTGAATTGCATTGAAGGCAATGTGGAAGCGGTTGCTCAGGAAAATGAGGCCGATGTGATGAGCTCGGAAAGCGCCAAGACCCGCAAGATTACCGTCACGGCCAGAAAAAAGTCCGTCAGGGGCTATGAAACCATTGAATTGCGCTACCGCAAGTCCGACGGAATGGTCGAGTACATCAAGCTTGTCGAATTCAACGGCAATGTAAACGAATATATGATAAGCGCTTGCAAAAAGGGTGTCACACTTCCGTCAGACGCATTCGAAATACCAGAAAAGAGAAAAAATGGAAAATCTTGACCTTTATCTTGAAATTCTCTCGGTGGATTCATCCTCTTCCAGGGAATATACTCTTTCCAAACTCTTGTCCGAGAGATTTTTCACAGGAAAGAACCATCTGGATGTGTTCCCCGTCGGTGTGACTCCTGAGACACCAGAAGGTGACGGCACTGAGAACCTGCTGTTCAGCTGGGGCACTCCGAAGATAGTCTTCTGTTCCCACATTGACACCGTCCCTCCTTATTTCCCTCCTGCATTGGAAGTTGTGACTTCAGACGAAGGAAAAGACGAGCTTATGGTTCGGGGCCGGGGAAGTTGTGATGCCAAGGGGCAGGTGATGGCTATGTTCAATGCCTGTGTGGAGCTTGAAAGGCGTGGATGCACGGATTTCGGTCTGCTGCTGCTGTCCGGCGAGGAAACCGGTTCCCTTGGAGCAAAATCCTTCGTGAAGAGCGGATTCAAGGCGGATTGCGTGGTGGTGGGCGAACCGACTGACAACAAGATGGTCTCAGCCTGCAAGGGTACCAAACTCTTCGAACTTTCATTCACCGGTGAGAGCTGCCATTCCGGCTATCCGGAGCACGGGCAGTCTGCCGTGGAGCTTTTCGTGGATTTCGTGAATGCCCTCCGGAATGTGGAATTCCCTCAGGATGAGCTGCTTGGCAAGACCACCTGGAACATAGGCAAACTCTCCAGCGCCAACCCCCAGAATATCCTCAGCCCATCCCTTGGTTGCCGCATCTATTTCCGCACCACCTTTGCCACAGATGCCCTTGTCAGTGAGGTGATGAGAAAGCTGGCCTCTGAAATTAAAGGATTGAAAATCAAGGAGTTTGGAGGAGATACACCTATGAAGTACACCGTCCTGGACGGTTTTGAGACAACTGTTGCGGCATTTGGCAGCGATGCGCCCCAGCTCAGCAACTTCAAACGCAAGATACTCTGCGGCCCGGGTTCCATACTCGTGGCGCACACAATGGAAGAATATGTGGAAATCAAGGAACTTGAGAAAGCCACAGAACAATATATAAGAATGTATGAACAATTGTCCTGAACATGCGGCAGTCAAGGTTCTGAAATTCGGAGGTACATCAGTAGGCACCTTTGATGCGGTGTCGAGAACAATGGATATCGTTGCCTCCCGTACCGACTCCGAAGTAGTAGTATGTGTTTCAGCACTTTCCAAGGTCACCGACCTGCTCTATGCCATCTCTGATGCGGCAGCCTCCGGTGATGAAGAGAAAGTGAACGGCTTTATATATGAATTGCGCCGGCGCCATCAGTCACTTGCGCAGTCCCTGCTCTCAGCCGATCCGGTCAGACTTGAAAAGGCCTCTGAAAAAATCAATGAAATCTGCGATACCCTTTTCGCAGTGGTACGTTCCACCTTGACTCTCGGAGATGTCCCAGACAGAATCAAGGCTGTAATCATCTCCAATGGAGAAATCCTCTCCTCAACCATCATCTGTTTTGCTCTGAATGCCAAGGGTATAAGGACAGGTTTTGCCGATGCGAGAACTATGATCTACACCCAGGGAGACTGCCTTTGCGGCGAACCTTGCTTCGATAGGATTGGCCAGGCGGTTCCGAAGGTTGTGGAAGAAACATTCGCTCGAGGTACTGCCTTCCCTTATGAGGGCAAGGCCCGTGACGGACAGAGGAATCAGGTGGTAATCACTCAGGGTTTCATAGCATCCAACATCCAGAGGTCAGCATCGGTGCTTGGCCGTGGCGGGTCCGACTACACCGCATCCATCATAGCCTCAGCCCTCAATGCCTCAAAAGTCGAAATCTGGACGGATGTGGACGGTATCCAGACCACCGACCCGCGCATCTGCAAGGGTACCCGCCGTATTGAGCTCATTTCCTATTCCCAGGCAGCCAGAATGGCATATCTGGGAGCCAAGGTGCTTCATCCTATGACCATAGCCCCGGCCGTGTCCCGCAATATCCCGGTCTATGTGCTCAATACAATGAACCCGGAATGCGACGGCACCGCCATAGTTCCGGAAGAGGAGTCAAAGGGTCCGAAGGGAATAGCCTTCAAGCGTAATCTCTATGTGTTCAGTTTCACACTCAACGGTTGGGAACAGCTCAAGGACAAGATAAATGATCATCTCAGGCCCGATGTGGTGGCAGTAAAGGAAGACAAGGTCGTGATGACAGTGGACTTTTCCGTCAATCTCGGACTCTTCCTCAAGATGGCCGCAGGGGTGACTGACATAGATTTGCGTACAGGAAAGGGACAGATTTCAGTTGTGGGCAAGAACCTCATCGGAATCGCCCCCGAGCTTGAGAGCCGCATACCTGCTCTTGCAGCCCATTCCGGGAAGTTGCTCAAGGACTCCGAGCTCAGCTACATAGTGGATTCTTCCTCTTTGGAAGACACCATAAGAGAAATTCACAGTCTTCTATTTAATTGACAAAAATGAAAGTTGTAATAAGCGGATACGGCAAGATGGGCCATTGCATCGAGAAAATCCTTCGCGAACGCAATGTCGAGATTCTTGCGACAGCAGAAGATATAAAAACAGAAACTCCGGCAAATGCAAAGGAGGCAGTCTGCATAGATTTCACCACCCCGGATGCCTTCAGGAACAATTACCGCTTCCTGGCTGAACATTATGGAGCTGTGGTAGTGGGCACGACCGGCTGGAACGACATCTGTCAGGATGTTTGTGATTATTTCAGAAAGTGCGGCACCACAATGATTTACGCATCAAATTTTTCCGTGGGTGTGAATGTGCTCTCTGCTGCGGTGAATCTGCTTTCCGAAAGGCTGGCAAAGACTGGCGGTTATATGCCCTACATCATCGAGATGCATCATATACACAAACTGGATGCTCCGAGCGGCACTGCCAAAAGTCTTGCATCCATAGTGGAAAGCCATATCGGCGGGCAGACTCAGATTCAGTCCGTTCGTGCGGGTGAAATTCCCGGCATACATACAGTCGGTTTCGAGGGGCTGAACGACAGAATCACCATTTCGCACGAGGCCTTCTCACGTGCAGGCCTTGCGGAAGGGGCGGTTTATGCGGCTTTCCTGACAGAGAAAGTCACCGGAGTCCACGAGTTCTCTGACCTGTTGTAACACGTTTATAAACAGATATGAATATGAAAGACAAGCCAATGTTTACCGGGTGTGGAACCGCGATGGTGACCCCGTTCAAAAACGGAGAAGTGGATTTCGACGCCTTTTCCGAGCTTGTTCACAGGCAGTTGGAAGCCGGAATTCATTTTCTCGTACCTCTTGCCACCACAGGGGAAACCCCTTGTCTGGAAAATGACGAAAAACTCCAGTTGCTGGTGCGCTGCCGTGAAATAGTGGATGATTATGAACAGCGTACAGGCAGGAGTGTGCCTGTTGTCGTAGGGGCGGGTACCAATTCTCTCAGGCAGACGGTCCGGAATATGGATTTTTTCTCTCCTCACGGGGCGGATGCCTTCCTGGTGGTGGTACCTTATTATAATAAGCCCACTCAGAAGGGACAGTACGAATATTTCAAGGCTGTGGCTGAAGCTACGGACAAGCCTGTCATAATCTACAATGTGCCGGGGCGTACTGGTGCCAATATGGAGGCATCCACCTGCATCCGTCTGGCTCAGGATGTGCCCAATATAGTCGGAATCAAGGAGGCTTCAGGCAAATTTTCGCAGATAGCGGACATAATTGCGGGTGTTCCCAAGAGTTTTTCGGTGCTCAGCGGCGATGACGACATCACAATGTCTATGATGAATGCCGGAGCGGCGGGTGTCATAAGTGTGGCTTCCAATGCAATTCCGGAACTTATGGTCGAGTTTGTGGAGGCCCTCGGTGCTCCTGAGGTTTGCGGGGCGGATTTCGTTTCTGCTCCTGATATGGCCAGATCTGCAGAGCTTTTCTATCGTCTTCGACCTTTCTTCTCCGCTTGCTTCGTGGAGAGCAATCCTATTCCAGTGAAGGCGGCTCTTGCGCTTATGGGGTTGATTCATAATGAATTGAGATTGCCTCTCGTGCCTTGCAGTGCAAATACTGAAAACCTTATGAGAGAAGTCCTCGGAAAGCTCGGATATCTCAAATAATTGAAAGAAATATGAACAAACAGGAATTTTCACTCTTCTGCGATGCTCTTGAAAAGGGCGAAATCAGGGTGGCCGAGAAAATAGACGGCAAATGGAAGGTCAATACTTCCGTCAAGGAGAGTATTCTGGAGGGATTCAGAATAGGATCTCTTGTGCAGATGGGCGATTTCGTGGACAAGGACACGGTTCCGGCGAGAAATTTCAGCCCTGCCGACGGATTCAGGCTTGTGCCGGGAGGGAGCAGCGTACGCCGTGGTGCCTACATATCGAAAGGTGTTGTGATGATGCCTCCTGCCTATGTGAATATAGGGGCCTATGTGGATGAAGGCACTATGATAGATTCCCACGCCCTGGTCGGTTCCTGCGCTCAAATAGGGAAGAGAGTGCATATTTCAGCTGCTTCGCAGATAGGTGGAGTGCTGGAACCCGTTGGTGCACTGCCGGTAATAGTGGAAGACGATGCTTTCATTGGAGGCAACTGCGGCATCTATGAAGGAACCTTGGTGTCATCCCGTGCCGTTATCGCAACCGGAGTGATAATAAATTCATCTACAGCTATTTATGACGCAACAGACGGTTCTTGGATAAGGCCTGATGAGACGGGGCGCATCGTAGTGCCGGAGGGTGCTGTGGTGGTGGCCGGGTCCAGACCTGTGAAAAAGGGACCGGGGGCTGCGGACGGTATTCAGATTTACTGTCCGGTAATCGTCAAGTACAGGGATGAAAAGACAGCCGGTTCTCTCCAGTTGGAAGACCTGCTCCGCTAAGTATATTTCTAAACTATAATACTATGATGACTACAAATCAGGAGTTCAAGAACTCCGCACTTGCCGTACTGAAAGGCAATTGGTTCAATGCTGTTCTGTCCTCGCTTGTTTTCTCTGTTGTGATGTGCATCATAACAGGGGCATCCTCCATCGCACAGATTTTCAGCGATCCTTTGAATTCTCCGTTCTGGGGCATTTCCAGCACCGGTGGTTTTTTGCTGTTGTGGCTTGTCGGTATGCCTGTTACAGTGGGATTCTATTATTCTTTCTGTGCTCTGTACACCTATTCTGATGCAAGATTGGTGCAAAACATTTTCAACTACGGATTCAAGTACTATGGTCGGACCATAGGAGGTATGCTCCTGGTTGTGGTTTTTACTTTTCTGTGGTCCTTGCTCTTTGTGATACCTGGCATAGTCAAGGGATATTCCTATGCTCTCACTCCTTATATTCTGATTGATGACCCGCAGATTTCAATCCGGGACGCTGTCAGAAAGAGCCAAAGGATGATGTCGGGGCAAAAATTCAATCTTTTCTACCTCCAACTCAGTTTCATAGGATGGTGGATACTCAGCATTCTCACCGGCGGAATAGGCTTCCTGTGGCTGATTCCGTATTATACAACTTCAATGGCAGTTTTCTATCGCAACTTGCGTGACAATATCCCTGCCTGACGTTTCTATGGGACAAGGCCTTCCGGCAGTTCCATAATGACAGTTCGAGTCTCCGGGTCCACCTCCAGCACAAAGTCTTCGTGAAGGGGCAGGATTACCGGGGACTTTCCGTCTTCAGACACTTCTATGCAGGGATTGCCGGGTATGTCGAGATAGTCGGAAACCTGTCCCAGAGACTTGCCTTCTGAGGTGAAAATGGTCCATCCGAGCAAGTCATCCGGATAATCGTTTTCATCCCCGTCCTGAAGGTCGTTCACAAATATATCCCTGCCCACCAATTCTTCAGCATCGTCGAAACTTCTGACATCGGTCAGATGTACCACCGCTTTGGTGTTGCCCCTGGGGGAGATGTCTTCAATAAAGAAAGGAACCGGAAGTCCGTCGAAATAGACGAATACCGGTTCCGAAATTTCCAAATCTTCGGCATTCATCGAAAGGAAACTGATTACCAGTCCTCCGTCTGTGCCGTCCGATTTGACAGCCTTGGCTATTCTTACGAGATTGTCCAAAGAATTAAGCCTCAGTGTTTTCTGCTGGTGCCTCAGCCTCAGCAGCAGCCTCAGCTTCTGCAGCTTTAGCAGCCTCAGCAGCTTCCTGTGCCTTCTTTGCGAGAGCAGCAGCCCTTTCTTCATTAACCTTAACCTCAGCTGCTACTGCTGCCTTGCTCTTTGCAGCAGCTGCATTTGCAAGACCTTCTTTCTTAGCGTTGATCTTAGCCTCTTTTGCAGCTTTCCATGCAGCGAACTTGGCATCAGCCTGCTCCTGAGTGAGAGCGCCTTTTGCCACACCGCCGTCGAGGTGGTTGCGGAGAAGCACTCCTTCGTAAGAAAGGATTCTGCGTGCTACGAGAGTCTGTTCTGCTCCGACCTTAACCCAGTTGAGAGCTCTGTCGAAGTTGAGGACGATGGTAGCAGGGTTGGTGTTCGGATTGTAAGAACCGATCTGCTCGATGAAACGACCGTCGCGAGGTGCGCGGGTGTCAGCCACAACAATGTGGAAGAATGCGAAATTCTTCTTTCCGTGGCGCTGAAGACGAATTTTAACAGCCATTGTGAATCTGTATTTAGTTAAACTGTACCTTATGCTTTCCTTCCCGAGGAAAAGCGCGCAAAATTATGAAAAATTCTGTAATTTTGCAAGACGGTTTCTTATTCGGCAC
>JALFCH010000085.1 GCA_022771245.1 Rikenellaceae bacterium
AAAAGACTATACCTGATTGACGGACACGCGCTTGTGTTCAAAATGTACTACGCTCTCAGCTCACACCCGATGATCAACTCCAAAGGGGTGGACACATCCATACTCTACGGATTCACCAAGTATGTGCTGGAACTCATTGAAAAAGAGCAGCCAAGCCACCTCGGAGTTGCATTCGACCCTCCCGGAGGCACCTTCCGTCACGAGGTCTATCCTGAATACAAAGGCACCCGCGCAGCCACTCCCCAGGCTATAATCGATGCTCTGGAACCCCTTTGCGGGATATGCAAGGCTCTTGGAATACCGGTGCTGATGATACCCGGATACGAGGCAGACGATGTCATAGGCTCAATGTCAAAAAAGGCCGAGTCCGAAGGCTTCAAAGTGTGTATGGTAACCCCTGACAAAGACTACGGGCAATTGGTTACCGACAATGTGGTGCAACTCAAACCGGGCAAGGCAGGAAGCGACAGCGAAGTTTTCGACAAGGCCAGGGTTTGCGAAAAATATGGAGTGGACAGCCCTGAAAAAGTGATTGACTATCTGACCATCTGCGGAGACTCTTCCGACAATGTGCCGGGAGTCAAGGGAGTGGGCGAAGTGGGGGCGAGAAAACTGCTGTCCGAATACGGAAGCGTGGACGGCATCTACTCCCGGCTCGACAAGCTCAAGCCTAAGCAGAGAGAACTGTTCGAAGCTGCACGGGACCATATTGATATGAGCCGCTTTCTGGTCACCATAAAGACCGATTTGGACCTGTCGGACTTCCCCATCGAGGCTATGGCTTTGACAGGAAAATACGGCACCGAGGCTTTCCGTCTCTTCGACGAATACGAATTCAAGTCCCTCAAACGCTATTTGGGAGAGGCCCCGGCGGACTATCAGGTCGAGCAGCAGGACTTCGTTTTCGACAGGACAAGCCCGGCTGAACTCTGCAGCTATGCCCGCGAGAACGGACTCTGCTCCATTGCCCGGAGCAACGACCAATATTTCCTTGCATCTAAAAACGGGGAAGGCATAGTCACAGCATCAGGACAGGCCGGTGAATTCGCTTCCGTGCTGAGCGACAAGTCCATAGCCAAGACCGGGTATGCGCTCAAGGAAATATGGAAAAAGCTGAATACGGAGGGGTTTGCAATGGAGGGCAGGCTTCTGGATATAGAACTTATGGACTATATCATAAATCCGGAAAAGAGTCATCAGGCCGATGTACTTTCAATGACC
Organism: Rikenellaceae bacterium; assembly: GCA_022771245.1. Taxonomy (GTDB): domain Bacteria; phylum Bacteroidota; class Bacteroidia; order Bacteroidales; family UBA932; genus Cryptobacteroides. Next base: position 1,222 of record JALFCH010000085.1, read on the forward strand.
GTCCTGGGAATCAGTTTGGAAGATAAGAAGGAGGAAGGGGAACCGTCCCTTTTCGACAGTCCCGCAGAAAGCGAGGACAAATCCAGAGAGGTTGCCATCTATCTGGCACTGGGCGAAAAAGTGAACGGAATGGTGAAGGAAAAATCGCTGGAGAATCTCTACGACAGGATGGAAGAGCCGCTGATCCGGGTGCTGGCCAGGATGGAAACAGAAGGAGTGAAAGTGGATATGGCACAACTGCGACGCTATGCCGACAGTCTCTCTGCCGAACTCTCCGCCATTCAGGACAAAATACGCACAGAAGCCGGCGAGCCACAGCTTAACATACTGTCACCCAAACAGATAGGAGTATTGCTCTTCGAAAAATTGAAACTTGACCCGAAAATCAAGGCGAAGAACGGGGTGCGTTACGAATACCCCACCGATGAGGACACCCTGGTAAAACTTCTGGACAAGAACGAGGTGGTCGGGGACATACTCGAATACAGGGCCGTGCGCAAGCTCCTCAACACCTACATCGAGCCTTTCCAGGGATTCGTGAGCCCCGTCACAGGAAAAATCCACACCACCTTCAACCAGGCCCTCACTGCCACGGGCAGACTGAGTTCCGTCAAGCCCAATCTCCAGAATATACCCGTAAGGTCAGAAAGGGGCAAGGAAATCCGCCGCGCATTTGTGCCTTCACGTCCCGACGGTGTCATAATATCGGCTGACTACTCCCAGATAGAACTGAGGATTATGGCTCATCTGAGCTGCGACAGCAATCTCGTGGAAGCCTTCCGGGCCAACGAAGACATTCACGCCATGACAGCTTCCAAGATATTCGGTGTGGCACTTGAAAAGGTCACTCCGGAGCAGAGACGCATAGCCAAGACCGCCAATTTCGGCATCATTTACGGAATTTCGGCATTCGGGCTGTCCCAGAGGCTGAGGATTTCCCGCAACGATGCCAAAAACATAATCGACGACTATTTCAAGCATTTCCCATCCATTTCCTATTATATAGAGGACACTCTTGCCGCAGCCCGAGAAAACGGATATGTCGAAACGGTGTTCGGCAGACGCAGATACCTCCCGGACATCAACTCCCGCAATGCCACCGTCCGTTCCCTTGCCGAACGCAACGCCATAAACGCTCCGATCCAGGGTACGGCAGCCGATATCATCAAAATGGCTATGATAAATGTGGACCGCAGGATGGCTGAGGCCGGTCTGAAAAGCCGTATGGTGCTCCAGATTCACGACGAACTGCTCTTTGATGCCGTGCAGGATGAAGCCGGGCTGCTCAAACAGATAGTGGTCGGGGAAATGGAAAACGTGGTGAAACTGACAGTACCCTTAACAGTTGAATGCAATGAAGGAAAAAACTGGCTCGAAGCTCACTGACCTGAGCGATTTGGAACTCATAGACAAGGCACGGAAGCAGGACCAGATGGCTTTTGTAATCCTGTATCAGCGCTATTATGGTGCACTCTGCGCCCATGTTGCCAAATTCATATCCAACAGGGAAGACCTGGAGGATGTCTGCATCGAATCCTTCCAGAAGGCCTTCAGCCGTATCGACACCTACAAGGAGGATTATATGTTCTCAACCTGGCTGTTCAGAATCGGTCAGAACACCGCTTTCGACCACCTGAGCAAAAGGCAGCGCAAGGACGAGAATATGCCGCTTCAGACCATCAGCCAGGACAGCCCTCTGGAAATCCCGTCCGGAGCCACATCTCCCGAAGACAGCGTAATCCACAGGGAAGAATACGACAAATGGCTGACAGTCATAGACTTGCTCAAGGGGGACTATAAGACTGTGGCAAAAATGTTTCTCATAGACAATTTCGGATACAACGAAATAGCCGAGGCCCTGAATATGCCGCTGAACACGGTGAAGACCAAAATCCGACGAGCAAGGTCGCTGCTTATGAAAATGATGGACACTGACGACGAATTGCTGTAAACTCCCGGAATGTTCATCACCCACAGACTTGAACAATCAATCATACCCCTTATGGAATTCACTGAATTTGAATCAATTATAAGAACCTTGCTGCCGGAAGCGGACAATCTTGCACTGGAGCGTTTCAGAAAGATGGACGAGTTGTACCGGGATTGGAACTCCAAAATCAACGTAATCTCGCGCAAGGACATAGACCATCTTTATGACCATCACATCCTGCATTCGCTCTGCATTGCCCTGTATCTCAGGCTTCAGGAGCCACAGGTGTACGAATGTTGGCTGAAAGGGGGGCTGAAGGTGCTGGACCTGGGTTGCGGAGGCGGATTTCCGGGCATTCCCCTCGCCACTCTCTTCCCCGGAACAAGCTTTAAACTTTGCGATTCCATAGGCAAGAAAATCACTGTGGCAAAGGAAGTTGCATCAGCTCTTGGACTCAATAACACCGAATGTGTGAATGCCAGAGCCGAAAGCCTTCCGGGACCTTATGACTATGTGGTTTCGAGAGCCGTGACTTCACTTGACAATTTCCTGCCCTGGGTCAAGGGGAAATACCGCCATAAGGTCCTGTGCCTCAAGGGAGGAGACCTTGCGGAAGAAACTGCGGCCGCAATGGGACGTCTGAAACTGGCAAAAGGCAGCGTCGGAGTGTGGCCGATAGAATCTGTTCTCAAGGATGAATACTTTGCAGGCAAAAACGTGGTCTGGGTAAGATAAGAGAGAAAGAAAAATCAATTATTATTTTGCAGTTCGGATAAAAAATACTACCTTTGCAGTCCATTTGTGGATTTTGAAGAAAATATAAAAAATAGATACAATGAAAAGAACATTCCAACCATCTGAGCGCAAGCGCCGCAACAAGCACGGCTTCCGCGAGCGTATGTCCACTCCGAACGGACGCAGGGTGCTTGCATCCCGTCGTCGCCACGGACGCAAGAAACTTACAGTCTCATCTGAAGACAGATACTAGTATTTGAGACAAAGGGATACGCGATGTCCGGGCCATTGAACCTGGGCATCTTTTTTTTGTTTGCAACATCATAGCCTATGTACAGAGTTGACGAATATTTCGGGAAATACAGCAAAGAAGGCAAAGCGCTGATAGACAGGGCAATGAGCATCGCTGAAGAAAAGTTGAAGGACCGCGTGCGTGAAAATGGACACCCGTTTTTCGAGCACCCCATCAATGTCGCAAAGATAGTATGCGACGAAATAGGACTTCAGGCAGAATGTGTGGCTGCGGTATTTCTGCACGAGGCAGGGCGCTTCGATGAAATGAAACAGCACTTGAGCGGCTTTCCTCGGGATGTTGCAGCAATGGTCGAAGGGCTGGACAAGATTGCAGCCGTCAAGCCAAAGGACACCAGACTCGAAGCCGAAAACTACAAGAAGCTCATAGTTTCCTACTCCCGGGACCCGAGGGTGACGGTCATCAAACTGGCTGACCGGCTTGAAATTATGCGCAACCTCGGAATGTTCCCGAAGGCGTCCCGCGAAAGGAAGAATCTCGAGACCCTTTTCCTCTATATACCGCTCGCCCACCAGCTCGGTCTCTACAATATGAAGAGCGAGATGGAGGACATTTATTTCCGCTATGCCGACCCGGAGCAGTACAGGGCCATCACCAACAAGCTCAAGGCCACAGAAAAGGACCGTCAGACGCTTATGATTCAGTTCATTGAACCTTTGAAGCAGAAGCTTTTGGACGAGGGTATCAAGTACAAGCTGAAAGTCAGGACCAAGACAGCCTGGTCCATCTACAACAAGATGCGCAAGCAGAAGGTGCCTTTCGAAGGAGTCTATGATGTTTTTGCCATCAGGTTCATAATTGACTGCCCGCCCGACCCGGACACCGAAAAGGCTCTCTGCTGGAAGGTCTTCAGCTATGTGACTGAAGAATACGAACAGGACACCAACAGGCTCAGGGACTGGCTTACCCTTCCGAAACCAAACGGCTATGAGTCCCTGCACATTACGGTAAGGAACAGGGACGGGGCCTATATCGAGGTGCAGATCAGGACCAAGAGGATGGACGAGACTGCCGAAAGCGGTCTGGCCTCACACTGGTCTTACAAGGGCATCAGCCACGAAGCCACTCTTGACACCTGGCTGAAATCAGTGAGAAATATCCTGGAACATCCGGCCGAGACATCCTCCGGCTATGAAGACGACCTGCCCACCCCTCCGGAAAACGAGATTTTCGTATTCACCCCAAGCGGAGAGTTACGCAAGTTGGCTGCGGGGGCTACAGTTCTGGACTTCGCCTTCGACATACATTCCAATCTGGGCATAAAGTGCACGGGCGGAAAAGTGAACGGCAAGGCAGTGTCCATCAGGGAGAAACTCAACACCGGAGACATTGTGGAGATACTCTCCAGCAAGAACCAGAAACCTTCCTCCGACTGGCTCAACATAGTGGTGAGTTCCAAGGCCAAGTCCAAAATCAAGCAGAAACTTGCTGAAGTGGAGTTTGCCAAAGCCGATGAGGGCAAGGAACTCCTGAACCGGAAGATGAAGAACTGGAAGATTGACCTGTCCGACGATATGCTGGCCACGCTGATGAAAAAGTACCAGCACAAGACGCTGAGGTCTTTCTATGCGGCTATCGGAGAGGGAGAAATCGATCTTTTCGAACTCAGGGATCGTATTCAGGAAGATGAAACTGCCGCAAAGGCTCCTGAGGAGGTGAAGGTGAAGACCTCGCTCGGGGAAAGGGACAAGGGAGACGACATTCTGGTGCTCAACGCCAGGAACGTGAGGGGAATGGACTACAAGATGGCCAAGTGCTGCAACCCTGTCTTCGGGGACGATGTTTTCGGTTTCGTGAGCAGGCTGGACGGCATCAAAATCCACAGAATGTCCTGTCCCAACGCAGCCAGACTGATGGAGCAGTATCCCTACCGCATACAGAAGGTGCGCTGGAGCGACAACCCTTCGACTTCCAATTTTCAGGTGACCCTGCGCATTGCCGCCGCACACGAACCATCTGTCATCAATGAAATTATGGATGTGGTGGGCAGTTTCCGTTCAGCTATGAGAGGCTTCAATGTGGTGGACAATCCCCGCACCGGAGGCTATGACATCACTTTGAAACTGGCGGTTCCGGGCAATCTGGAACTGGACAAGGTGCTGTCCCAGATCAGGGCTTTAAGAAATGTGGAAAAAGCCAACCGAAGTTGAATCACTAAGATTGCATAAAGCAACTGCTTGATTATAAAGGGAATATGGAAAACTATATTAAAAACAAGGCGGCACAGGCGGAGTCGCTGTTCAAATCGGGCTACAACTGCGCACAGAGCGTAGCGCTTGCATTTTCGGACTATGTTGCAGAAAAGACCGGGCTCGATGAAGATTCCGTCCGGTCCATTCTGACCAACAGCTGCGCAGGATTCGGAGGAGGATTCGGCAGAATGAGGGAAATTTGCGGATGCGTCAGCGGAATGACAGCCATTGCCGGGTTCATCTGTCCTGCAGCCCAGGCAAACGATGCTTCCGGAAAGGCACAGAAAGCGGAGAACTATGCTCTGGTGCAGAAACTTGCAGGCAAGTTCAAGGACGAAAACGGCTCCATAGTATGCAGAGAATTGCTCGCAGGCACTTGCCCGGCCAGTTCAGAGCCGCAACCATCGGACAGGACTGCAGAGTATTACAGAAAACGTCCCTGCTCTGCACTTGCGGCTGCAGCGGCTTCCTATGTGGCAGAGGAAATATGCGGGAGAGAAGGCTAATCCGCTGGTATAGCCCTTATTTTCATTTATTTCCCTGACGATTCTTTATGGCCATAGCGATTTTAATGGACCGACGATTCTTTATGGACCGACAATATGGTGAAAAATCATAGGTGGAAAATAGGCATTGTCCATTTTAATTAGTAAGTTTGCATTGCTTTTGGAAAAGCATAGACTAGCCACTGACGTAAACATAAACTATGGACTACAGTATCAAATGCAAATCACATCCCTGGCACGGCATCAATCCCGGCACACCGGATGAAGTGAGGGCTTTCATTGAAATTGTCCCGACCGACACGGTCAAATACGAAGTTGACAAGGAAAGCGGATATCTCTCCGTTGACAGGCCCCAGAAATTCTCCAACATCGTTCCTTCACTTTACGGATTCATTCCACGCACGTGGTGCAATGTGAAGATGGCTGAACTCACCAACAAGGCTCTTGCACGTTTGGATGTGGAAGGAGACGGCGACCCTCTCGATATATGCGTGCTCACCGAGAAAGATGTCACCCACGGAGACATTCTGGTACGGGCAAAACCGATTGGAGGACTCAGGCTTCTGGACAACAACCAGGCCGACGACAAAATCATCGCAGTTTTGAAGAATGATGCAATCTACAGCAAATACGATGACATCGAAGATCTTCCGGTCCAGATTGTCCGCAGGCTCATCCACTATTTCACGACCTATAAGGACATCCCCGGAGAGACCAATCAGCGAATGAAGTTCGTCTGCACTTACGGGGCAGAGGTTGCGAAAGAAGTCATACGCCGCTCGATGGAGGACTATGACGATTTCTACGGCAAAGGCCTGACCAAGTGATCATTGGTAGATTTCAGAATATAGTAAACGCCCGGCTGGCAACCGGGCGTTTACTTATTTATTCGACTTTAGGAAGTCTGGAGAGAGAGTCAGCGATTTGCTCATCGGTAGGTATGGTGTCGGTCATAGTGCCGTCATTGAATGACTCGTAGGCCTTGAGGTCGAAATATCCTGTTCCGGTGAGTCCGAACAGAATGGTCTTCTCTTCTCCGGTCTCCTTGCACTTGAGAGCCTCGTCAATCGCCGCCCGAATCGCGTGGCTGCTTTCCGGAGCCGGAAGTGTACCCTCAACCCTTGCGAACATTTCAGCTGCTGCAAAAACGGAAGTCTGCTCCACAGCCCTTGCCTCAATGTATCCGTCGTGATAGAGCTGGGACAGAATACTGCTCATACCGTGGTAACGCAAACCGCCGGCGTGGCTTGGAGAAGGCATGAAATGGCTTCCGAGGGTGTACATCTTTGCCAGAGGGCAAATCATTCCGGTGTCACAGAAATCGTAGGCATACTTGCCTCTGGTGAGACTTGGACAAGATGCAGGTTCCACAGCAATAATTTGATAATCAGCCTCTCCGCGAAGTTTCTGGCCCACAAACGGGCTTATGAGTCCTCCCAGGTTGGAACCACCGCCAGCACAGCCTATGATGATATCCGGCTTAACCCCTAACTTATCCAGCGCAGCCTTGGCCTCCAGACCGATAACCGTCTGATGCAGAAGCACCTGGTTCAACACGGAGCCGAGCACATAGCGATAGCCCGGTTGGGTGACAGCAGCCTCCACAGCCTCGGAAATGGCGCATCCGAGACTGCCTGTGGTGCCCGGGAATTCCTCAAGGATTTTGCGACCCACAGCTGTAGTATTGCTCGGAGACGGGGTGACCTTCGCTCCATAGGTACGCATAACCTCGCGTCTGAAAGGCTTCTGCTCATAGGAACATTTCACCATATAGACCTGACAGTCAAGACCGAAATATGAGCAGGCCATACTGAGTGCAGTTCCCCACTGCCCTGCCCCGGTCTCGGTGGTCACACCCTTGAGGCCCTGTTTCTTCGCATAGTAGGCCTGG
>JALFCH010000146.1 GCA_022771245.1 Rikenellaceae bacterium
TCCCGGAGAGTCTGCCCGAAAGTGCGTAAATAATGTACCTGAGGCCGTGAGCGGAATCAAGATCGGCGGTTACATCGGGTCCCGTATAGACCTGTGCAACAGCGGAATGATAATGCAGGAGAACGTGGACGAGCTGGTGGAACCTTTCCGCCACAAGAACGACACCTGGTCCTGGAGCACGGAGTTCATAGGCAAATGGATGCTCGGGGCTATGGATATGTACCGCTACAACGGCGACCCGGCTTTGCTCGAGAAGATTGCTAAGGGCATCCACGATTTGACGGCCACTCAGGAGCCTGACGGATACATAGGCAATTATGCCCACGATAAAAGGCTTAAGGCTTGGGATATCTGGGGCAGGAAATACACGGCCCTTGCTCTGATTTCCTACTATCGTCTCACCGGAGAAAAGCCTGTGCTTGAGGCTGCCGCAAAGTCCATCGACTGCCTTATCAACGACTTGAATGAGAGGAATACTGACATCGCGAAGACCGGAAACTATTTCGGAATGGCAAGCTGTTCGGTGCTGGAGCCTGTTGTCTATCTTTATAGGGAGACCGGCTGCCAGAAATACCTCGACTTTGCCCTGAGCATTGTGGAAAGCATCGAGCGAGAGGGCTCTTCTCAATTGATTACCAAGGCTTTGAATGGGGTACCAGTGTCGCAGAGATCGGCGTTCCCGAAGCAATGGTGGTCTTTCACAAACGGAATGAAGGCCTATGAGATGATGTCCTGCTATGAGGGACTGGTGGAATTGGCATCGGTTACGGGCAATCAGGAATATATTACAGCGGCTGAGAAAACAGTCGAGAGCATAGTCCGGGATGAAATAAACATAGCCGGCTCGGGTGCAGCATTCGAGTGCTGGTATATGGGCAGGGAGCGCCAGACCATTCCCGCCTACCATACTATGGAGACTTGCGTGACTTTCACCTGGATGCAGTTCTGCGCAAGGCTGCTGGATAAAACGGGCAATTCTTTCTACGCTGACCAATTTGAGAGGACTATGTACAACGCCCTTATGGCGGCAATGAAAAATGACGGCACACAGATTTCAAAGTACAGTCCTCTTGAAGGTCACCGTTCTCAGGGAGAAGAGCAGTGTGGAATGTGCATCAACTGCTGCAATGCAAACGGCCCGAGGGGTTATGCGCTCATTCCAAAAACTGCCTTGACTTTCAAGGACAACTGCCTGTCAGTCAATCTCTATCTGCCTATGGAGGCATCTTTGTCCATTGGCCGCAAATCTGTGCAGGTGAAGGTGGAGACAGGCTATCCAGTGGACGGAAAGGTCCGCTTGAGTCTCGATGCCCGCAAAGCGTCGGAGTTCAGCCTCGCCCTGAGGGTTCCGTCCTGGTCTGAAGGCAGCTTTGCCGTGACTGTGAACGGGGAAGTCTGCACTTGTGCAGCCGAAAACGGCTTCGTGAAGCTTTCCCGCAAATGGCAGAGTGGTGATGTGGTGGAAATAGATATGGAAATGAAGACCAGGGTGGTCGAACTGAACAATATGCAGGCTGCAGTCCGCGGCCCGCTGGTGTTTGCAAGGGACAGCCGTTTCGGAGACGGATTTGTGGATGAAAGTGCTGTGATACAGGCGGATGAGAAAGGTTGTGTCGCTGCAGTGCCGGCTTTTGCCCAGAACTCCTTCTGCTGGCTGGACCTCCAGGTGCCTATGATTCTCGGAGCCAATCTGGAAGACGACAGGGAAAAGGCCGTGAGAATGATCCATTTCTGCGATTTCGCATCTGCCGGCAACGACTGGGACCCGCACGGACGCTACCGTGTATGGATTCCTCGCACCCTCCACGTTATGTCTGAGCCTTATCACAGGTATTGATACGTTTTTTTATAAGTAATACGAAAACAATAAGTTGCGTCAGATTTGAATTAGATTTTCGAGGTCAGATTTTCACCCGAAGAAGGAGCATAGCCGTAGCTATGTGACAGATGAGGGAGGAAATATGGACCGAAAAGATTTTCAAAGATGATGCAGGTTATTTTTTGAGGATTACTCAATCAAACAGACCGGAAGGCAGAAAAAACCGACCGGATCAGTTGGTTCCCCCTGGAACGCCCTCAAGGCCGGTATCACCGAAGATAGCCTTGCACCAGGTGTAGCCCATGAAATCATAGATTTCTCCCATATGGGCAACCTTCTGCCTGAAAGTGTCGAAATTCTTCTTCTCAGGCTGACACCACTGAACCTCGCAGATTGCATCCATTCGCGGCAGGTACATGTACTCAAGATGTTCAGGCTTCTGGATGAACTCTGTCCAGACATTGGCCTGCACACCGAGGATATGATGCTGAGCCTCCTCCGGAATGCCCTCGAACGGCTCGTAGGAATAGACTTTCTCGATCGGGAGATAGCCGCCGATGGCAAGAGGCTCCACATCGAGACTGTCGGTCTGATAATAATCGAAATAGGCGTAGGTGGAAGGAGTCATGACCGCATCGAAACCCTTCTTGGCAGCCTCGATACCGCCGTCGACACCTCTCCAGGACATCACCGTAGCACCCTCGGCAAGTTCTCCTTCAAGGATCTCGTCCCAACCGATGATGGAGCGGCCATGCTCGTTGAGGAACTTCTGGA
>JALFCH010000148.1 GCA_022771245.1 Rikenellaceae bacterium
TAAATGAAAAGTGAGCGTAGTTTGTTTCTTTGGCTGCCATCCTGATGGCGGGCTGCAAGAAGGATGATCCGATTGTTTCGGAGATCAAATGTGACACTGACGTTTTTTTATTGACTATGAAACAAATCCTGTCAGCATTAATAGCATTGACCCTCGCAATTCCGGCATTCTCCCAGACGAGAATGAGTTTCAACCGCAAGGGCGAGTTCAAGATTGTCCAGTTTACCGACGTGCATTACATCCCGGACGACCCTCGTGCCGACATTGCATTGGAGCGTATCCGCGAGGTATTGAAGGTGGAAAAGCCTGACCTCGTGGTCTTTACCGGGGATGTAGCTTGTGGAAAACCGGCGGACAAGGCGATGGAGACCGTTATGCGCCTGGTTTCGGAACGGAAAATCCCGTTCGCATTCACATTCGGAAATCACGACAAGGAGTTCGGCTTCAGTAATGAGGAGCTCTATGACCTTATCCATACAATCCCTTACAATATGCTGCCTCCGAGGGATGGCGGCTGCATAGATTTCGAAATCGAGCTGACCGGAAGGGACGGACATCTGGTCAATGTCCTGTATATGATTGATTCCCAGTCCTATTGCTGGGAAAAGGACCAGTATGAATGGATTCTGCCTGAGCAGATTGAGAGGTTTCGCAAAGTGAGCGCAGATTACACCGATGCCAATGGAGGCACACCCGTCCCGTCCCTCGCATTCTTCCACATTCCTCTTCCTGAGATGGGGCTAGCGGCCGAGGACCAGCGTACTCCTCTCTGGGGTACCAGGATGGAGAGAGCCTGCCCTCCTGTCCATAATTCCGGAATGTTCAGGGCAATGGCGGACTGCGGCAATATCCTGGCCATCTTCAACGGACACGACCACGACAATGATTATGTGGTCAAGTACGGCGGCATCTATATGTGCTACGGCCGCTATACCGGCGGCAACACGGTCTATAACCATCTCCCGAACGGCGCCCGCATAATCCTCCTGAAGGAAGACCGGCCCGGTTTCGAGACCTGGATCACTCTCAAGGGCGGTCAGCGCATCAACAGGATGACATTGCAGTAATCCGGAGTCTTCATAATTTCAAGCATTTTCCTGAATTTTGTGCGAATTCAGGATTTATTTCTATATTTGCGGTATCGTAACGGTGGTTACGGTAATATGTGTTACGATAATTCTGCTGATATGAAATTTTTTGACAGGATAACAGAGTTTGAAAAGTTGGGGGATATTGATGAGGCCTCTCGGGAAGTGGCGCAATTTACCATTGTTACCGGAAGGCGCCGCATCGGCAAAACAGAGATGGTCAGGAAGTTTTATGAGAACAGGACAATGCTCTATTTTTTCGTTGCCCGCAAGGCTGAGGCTGATTTATGTGATATCTTCATTGACGAAATTCGTACTAAGTTGAATATCCCGATGCTTGATGGCAAAGGGATGTCATTCGCCGCAATTTTCAAGTTCATTATGGAGTTGTCCCTTACAAGGCATATTGTACTCTTTATTGATGAATTCCAGGATTTTTACAGAGTGAATCCGTCAATATATTCAGATATGCAGAATATCTGGGACAGCTATAAAGACAATGCCCACATTAATCTCATAGTGGCTGGTTCAGTAAATACGTTGATGAATAAGATATTCAAGGACAAGAAACAGCCACTGTTCGGAAGGCAGACAGGTACAATAAATGTCAGGCCTTTCAAACCTTCCGTCTTGAAAGAAATCTTGTCGGAGTATTGTCCAGCCCACAAGAAGTCTGACTTGCTGGCACTTTATACCTTGACAGGTGGGGTGCCAAAGTATGTTGAGCTGTTTGTTGACAAAAGAAAGTTTACAGCGAAAAAGATGCTGGATATGTTCTTTGAGCAGGATTCGTATTTTCTACCTGAGGGCAAGAATATGCTCATTGACGAGTTTGGAAAGGACTATGGCGTTTATTTTTCAATTTTGACGCTTATTGCTCAGGGAAAGAATACCCGTTCAGAATTGGAGAAGGTGCTCAATATTAAAGAGTTGTCCGGCTACTTGAAGAATCTGTGCGAGGAGTATGGGCTAATCAGCAAGATGCAGCCAATCTATGAGAAGTCGGGCAATAAGAATGTACATTACATGATGAAAGACCAGTTCTTGCGGTTTTGGTTCAGATTTGTGTATAAGTACACGCATATCATCGAGGCTGGCGGCAATGATAAACTGAGAGCCATTGTGGAACGTGACTTTTCAACGGTCTGCGGGAAGTCTCTTGAGGACTACTTTATCGAGGTGCTGAAAGAGTCTGGCAAGTACACCAGGCTGGGTTATTGGCACGACCGTAAAGGTGAAAACGAGATAGACATTGTGGCTGAGGACGAGGTTGATGGCAAGATTCAGTTTATCGAAGTCAAGTTGCAAGCGAAGAACTATGACGAGGAGACCCTGAGAGTCAA
>JALFCH010000017.1 GCA_022771245.1 Rikenellaceae bacterium
GTTCCGCAACACTGGCACACCACTCCTTCCGCCGGCATTCCACATTCAGGACAATCCACATCTTCCGGAGCCATCGCCGCCCCGCAGAAAGTGCAATAGTCCACCAATTTGCCGCCGCAGACAGGGCAGAATTCATAATCCTCCCTTTCCAGGCCGGCTCCGCAATGCGGACAGACTCCGCCGGCGCTTTTCTGTCTCGCTTCGCTCTTTGTAGCCGATTCCTGCTCTGTGCGTTCCCGTGTTCTGTTCTGGTCCATAGCCTTTTAGTCTATTATGTGTCAGTCGAAATATATGCTAAGACCCATCTTCGCAAATATATGTATTATAGGAGTAATATCCAAAACGGCTGCCGGAGTTTCTCCTTTTTTGAAACAATGAGGGGAGGACCGAAAAGTTCAACAGTCATAAATCAGGATTCTCCCGTTCATATTTGTCAAGTGCTTCGGACATCAGTTGCCGGCCGAGTTCCGAGATTTCCTCACCGCGGGCATAATCGGAAATTGAACCGTAGGCATCGAAACTCATAGTCACGAGTATATCGGGCTTGTACATTTCTATCTGCAGGCCGGAGATAGTCCTGAGCATCAGGGAGAATGTTCGCGAAAGAATGGAATAGTAATTATCCTCCCCCGCGAAGGGCATATTCTGTTTTTCAGCCAATTCAGATGCGCTTCTCAGCCTCTGGCCCGCTTCCCTGTTCTTTTCAAGGGCCTTGAGAGTCTCGTCGCCCGCAATTTTTACGAAATCAAGTATGGAGTCTGTCTTGTGTTTCCTGATTTCGCCCAAAATGTCGCCCAGGTCCATTCTCCCGTCTTCTTCCCTGACCTTTTGAAGATCTTCGAGATTTTTTGCGATTTTATTGCTGTCCAGACGGTTGACATCGAATGAAACGAGGATGTCGTGTCCGTTGCGCCGGACTATGCTGAAAGGAGCCGTGTTTACTGCACCGCCGTCTATAAGCTTGTGCCTGCCATAAGTGACCGGACGGAAAAGTGAGGGAATGGAAATGGATGCTCTGATGGCGTCGAAAAGCTTGCCCTCTCGAAACACCACTTCCTCTCCGGTGTAGAGGTCGGTTGCCACTGCCGCGTAAGGTATGCGCAAATCCTCGATATTCACATCCGGCACCACTTCCTTGATGGCCGAGATGACCTTGTCCCCCTTCACCAGATAGCTCTTGCTCAGGGAAACGTCCAGCAGCGACATAAGACGGGAGTTGTCAAGGCGGAAGAGCCATTTCTTGAAATCCTGCAATCCGTCGGCAGCATATATCCCGCCCACAAGCGACCCTATGGAACATCCGGCCACGGAAGTTATGTTGTAGCCCCTGCTTTCAAGTTCTTCAATAGCTCCGATATAGGCAAATCCGCGCGGTCCCCCGCTGGACAGCACAAGCGCAACGTCTTTCGTTTTCATATACACGGCATATCAATATCTTAGATAACTGTTTCCTGTCAGAAATATATTGGTAAATTGAACTGTTTCAAAACAAATCGTCAAGTGTAATTACATTTTGAAATGGGCTCGAATACTCATTGGAATCAAGTCCGAAAGTGGTAATCAGGACGGGATTGACACAACTCTTCTTGGAAATCAGTCCTGTAACGAGATTATATCTTTCCACTATCTTGCGTTCGTATGCCTTTGTGACGGTATAATCAGAATTATAGAATTTCATCTCGCACATATTCACAATACCATCTTTCCTTTCTATAATCAAGTCAATCTGACTGCCCTCAGTGTCATCGTTCCCCTTGACAACAAAGGCAGATTCGGACGTGGACACTCCTGATATTCCGAGTGCAGATTTGATTTTGCATATATGCCGCAGACAAAGTTCTTCGAAAGCATATCCCCGCCAGCTGCTGATTTTTGGAGAAGCAATGTTGGACAACCAGAATTCATTATTGAGCTGTACTTTGTCTTTTATGAATTTATGGTAAAAAATGCAATATGGGTCAATGAGTTTGTAATGACTATTCCTTCCGTTAGTGCCGAATGGAATATACTTGATAATGAAATCGCTGGCTATCAAAGAGTTCAATATAGTTGACAAGTAGCCGTTGTTATCGGTTCCAACCTTTTCAGAAATCTCTTTTCTGGTATATCCGCCCCTCCTTTCCGCCAAAAGCCCAATAATTCTTTTCATCTCGTCGGGATTATTGAAAATGGAAGAAAACAGGCGGTCATACTCCTGTTCCAGCAAGGCGTTGTGTGCAAACAGAATCTTGTCTATGTTTTGTGCAAGACTCATTCCGGACTGTATGTACTGCAGGTAATAGGGTATTCCTCCTAAAATCATATTGCATTGGGCAATATCATAACGTGAAAGTCTCACGCCTCTTGATTTGAAGAATTGCTCGGATTCTTCCAGATTAAATGGTGAAAGTTTGATTTCCCAGGTGACTCTTCCATAAAGTCCTCCGTGATTGTTGATGAGTTTGTCTTTTATCCAGGATGTGGCACTTCCGCAAACCACAACTAACACGTTGTCTCTATGGCAGGCCCAGGAGTTCCAGAATGATTCGAATGCTGTCAGAAACTTGGAGCGCGGGGTGTCAAGCCAAGGCAGTTCATCAATAAAAATCACCTGCCTGCTGCCATTGTCAATCTGCTGAAGCCATTGTTCCAGCATAAAGAAAGCTTCAAGCCAGGAATCAGGTCTATGACTTTTTTTCATTCCCTGCAGAATCAGTGACTGGTAAAAATGCTGCAATTGGTCTGCAAGCATATTTGCCTTCCCTCTTTCATCCACCGGTGACAGTCCCGCATGCCGGAATGTAATCAATCCTTTGTAGGCTTCATCGACAAGAAATGTCTTGCCCACGCGTCGCCTTCCATACACTGCAACCAGTTCGGATTTGCCGCTGCAATAGAGTCTCTTGAGTTCCTCAAGTTCTTTCTTTCTGCCTGTAAGAATTGCCATAATATTTAATTTGCTACAAATGTATAAAAATTACATCTCATAGCAAAATAAAAGGACATTTCATTTATACACCTGAGCATAGCCCTGGCCTCGTCATTCCTTATGGTCGTTCATAAGGAATGCCATATAGAACGGAAGCGAAAATCTTATCGTTGAGCAAAATTGCAAAAAACCAAGCGAGTTTTAAAGAATTTTTACAAAAAACCAAGGGACTTTTGTGTGGTTTCTACATTTTTCATTCAGTCTGTGTGTTCTGCCAGACGAAGAAAATCCTCAGGAGAGAACACCTTCGTAAACATAGTTTCAGACTCCAGAAGATGACGGTCCCTTGTGAGCAGGATTCGGCATCCGTTGTCCTCGGCACAAGAGAGTTGGAGAGCATCTTCACTGTCTTCAATTCCCATTTCTGCTGCTGCCTCCCATTGGGCCTTTGTCATCGGTAGGATTTCAAAATGCCTTAAAAGAGTGGAAAGACTCACAACATTGCTGAATTTTGACAGTACGTATATAGCATTAACTCCAGTCAGAACCGAAATGCAAAGTTGGTATTGGGGATGTTCCCCGACCTGCATAACCTTCTCTGCTACACCGTCTCCCATCCGCCCGGTATAGTAGTCTAATACTATGTTTGTATCCAAAAATACCTTCACCTGTTCCATATCCTATCAAATCTTTCATCACCGGTAATCTCGTGGAAAGGCACAATCCCAGAGTATTTCTTTGTTTCCGCTCCCGGTCCCGAACTCAAATCCACTTTGGGAAGGAAACTGGAATTGCGGACATCCTCCAGAGCCACAGCTCCCAGTGATGGGTCTTGCAATGAATATCCTTTACTCATAACTATTGTTTTAATTGTGCAAAGATAGGTATTTTATGTGTAATATGGGTGAATTTACCTGCCCGGACAACTGGCTGGAATCTATGAGGTCTATTCAGACCAGTTGTCGGAGCGGAAAGGACTTGCGGGAATGCCGGATGTGTTGAAGAGAGAGGCCTTGGACCAGTTATGCATACCGTAACGGACGGCTTTCGGGGCCGGTACTGCGGATGAGGATACTTCCACTTCATTGCGGTTCTTACATACTACGGCACGGGCGGGGTGGAATACCATATCTTCTCCGGCAATCTCAAAAGATTCGAGTCTCGTGCCTATGGGATTCAGGCCCTTGGGACCCACATCGAAGGTGACTATGATTTTGTTTTCCTCTGTGCGGAAAGACCGGGCTATGGGGGCCTTGGCATCAATCACATTGAAACCGTAGTTGTTGCTCAGGGCAAGGAAGGCAAGGCGGTCTCCCACTTCCTTTTTCTTCTTCGGGTGGATGGTTTTCATCTCGCCTATGTCGTGGGTCGCAGCCATTCCACTCATAGGAATGAGGTCTAGCGTCTGCGCCTGCGCCCACATCATAAATCCAGCCTGATATTTATAGTCGGCAGCATATTCGTAAGGAGCTATCTGCGTGAAATAGAAAGGACGATTGTCGTTGCCCCATTTCTGCCTGAGCATTTTCACAAAAGCAGGCTGAAGTCTTTTGTACTGTTCAGGATTATTCTTGTTGGAACAGCCCTGATACCAGATGAAACCCTTGACGGTGTATTGTTCGAAAGGGTGAATCATTGCGTTGTATAAGGTTCCGGGAACATTCTGCATGCGGTTGGAAATGCCTGTCTGATAGGGTGAAAGGTCAAATTCCCCTGAGAATTCAGACTCAATCAGGCTCTTTTCCATCCACGCCTGAATCGGAGTACCTCCCCAGGATGAGTGTATTATACCAACGGGAACTCCGAGTGTTTCCTGCAGCCTCAATGCGAAGAAATATGCAGTCGCACTTGTTCTCCTTACCCCGTCCGGAGTGTGCTCGGACCAGTCACAGTTGCAATTGTCCAATGGTTCCAGCGAGGTGGTCTTCTTCACGTTGCACATTCTTATGGGCCTGTCCTTCTTTGCGGAAAGAATGTAATCCGCCGAATGTTCCACAGGCTGTCCGTTGAACCCTTCCATAGGCATTTCCATATTGGATTGCCCGGAGCAGAACCATACTTCTCCTATGAGAACATTGTCCACGACTGTTTTTTCGTCGTCGTCAAAGCATATTGAATACGGCCCTCCGGCATCCGGAGTCTGCACTTTCAGACTCCAGAGGCCGTCGTCACCGCTTTTGCAAACAGTCTTCTTGCAGTCCCAGGAAGCTGTGACCGTGATTTTCCTTCCGGGAGCGGCCTTGCCCCACAATCCTACCTCAGCATTGCGCTGAAGCACCATATTGTCCGAGATGATGTCCGGCAACTGAACTTTTGCCGAAAGCGTCAATTCACATACGAGCAGAGCCACTGCTGCAAGAAGGCTGTTTGACAGTTTCATAATAATTATTTCTTTGAGGTCATTGATTTTATGAAATCAACTTCGGACTGTCTGTAAGGGGTTCCGTCCGGATTGAGTATGTCGTGGAACCAGAGTTCCGGTTCTTCTGTGAAAGGAATCTTAACACCCGCAGAGTCTCTGTCGTTCCACGGATAGTGGCACTGGATGGCTCCTTTGACCAGACCGAAATTGTAGGCTGCCACCTTGTTTGCCTTCAGAATCGGCATAATGTCCTCAAAAGTGCTGCCGAATGTCCTGGCCAGGTACTCGGTGCAGAATACCGGACGGCCCAGAGTCTTCATCACTTTGATGAATTTGTCCATCTCTTCCGCTTCCTTATAACAGTGGAGACTTATGATATCGCTGTTTTCACAAACGTATGTCACAACCGGGAAGCGATCGATGCGGTAATTGTCCTGACTGAAGGGACGGGTGTAAATCGGTGCCGTAAGTGGCTGGGAAGGATTGATTTCCCTTGCCCATTCGAAAACTTTCTTCAAAAGGGGAAGGGTCTTGCAGGATGGCACGTTTTCCGGCTCGTTGTAGAGGCACCAGGCGATGATTCGTTTGTCATCCTTGTACCTGCGTAGCACGTCCTGCTCATATTCCTTGACCTGATTCCATTTTTCGGGATTATTGACCACTGATTCTCCGGGAGTCTGAGCCCAAATGCTGTTGTGTATGCCGGGTACGGGGGAAATCTCCTCGCCGACATATCTTTGTTCCGACCCTCCGTTTGTGAAGAGTGTAACGAGGCAGGTCATTCCGTGGCTGTCCGCAATCTTGAGAAATTCGTCCACGTGGCTGAAAAAGGCTTCGCGTTCAGCCTTCCAGACCTTGTCGTGGAGGAAGATTCTCAAACTGTTGAAGCCCAGCTGTTCAGCCCATCCAAGTTCCCGGTCTATGGCCTCCGGATCCCAAGTGCTGCTTTGCCACATCTGAATCTGATTGCCGGCGTAGGCAGGTACATAGTCGCAGCCCACAGGCCATTCCATTGATTCATACCAGGCGTTGGCCTTCTCTTCGGACCACCTTTCTCCCGGCTGTGCGCAGCAGGATGTGGCCCAAGCAATGCACGCAAGCGTGCAGATAATTCCAAATACTCTTTTCATAATTATGCAATATTACAATTTTTTCATCAATTCATTGGCCCAAAGATGGTCCGGTTTCATTTCAAGGACTTTAGCGAGCAGTTTGCGGGCCTGCGCCTTCTTTCCCAGCCCCAATTGCCCGAGAGCCTGAGTGTAATAGGCATCGGCATTGATTGAGTCCACCGTGCGTCCGGTCGTGCCTTCCGCACCGTAGAAATTCACGAACTGGGTGACCTCCGCATTCTTTCCGTCCTCCACCATACCGGTGAGCATAGCCCTGGCCTCGTCATTCCTGCCCAACTTCTTGAGGGAGAGGGCCGACCAGTAGCGGAAATCCTTGCTGCCCTTGAGCAGATAATCCTGCTCCGCCGAAAGCCTGTAATATTTCTCCGCATTTGCCCGGTCTCCTGCGGCTTCATAAGCCTGACCGAGGCAATAGTTGATTTGTGCATCGTGGGTGGCCCTTTCGTCAACCAGAAAGACCTGATGGTTTTCAGGATAGGTGAAGGCCTTTTTGTACAAGGCTATGGCTTCTTCCGTCTTGCCCTCCGACAATTTTTCCTGTCCGGCAAGTATGAGTGCGTCCACAAAATTGTCGTGGAAATTTGCAACTCCCTCACGGGTAGGGAAGTAGCAGTTGTCCAGCAGCGAGAGTACATAATCGTAGTCTCCGACGAAAGTCCCGGTCACAACCTCCTGGGCAACCGGATAGTAGCGTTTCACTGCAGTCTTATGATGGCTCTTGAGCAGCTCGTAGCGTTCTTTGACAGGGAATTTACCAGCCTCGAGCACCTGGTCGCATTCTTCGAGATAGAGGGCGGCATCAGGATTCAGCTCAATTGCCTTGCGGTAACATTTTGCAGACTCTGCATAGTCTTTGGTGTGCAGCCAGTTCGCCCAGCCCAGATTCCTCCACGCAAGGTCGTTTCCCGGATTGAGCGCCACGCACTTGCTCCACTCGTCCATGGCTCTGTCCGGCTGGATGTTG
>JALFCH010000021.1 GCA_022771245.1 Rikenellaceae bacterium
AAACATCAAGTATCTGAGCCTGCTGGCATTCCCGGCAGTGCTCTTTTCCTGTGCCAAAGAGCAACAACCCGACACCCCTTCCGACGAAACAGTCGAAGTGAGCCTCACCCTCGAAAACGGCCGCTTGTGGAAGGAAGCAGATGAAGTGATCGTAAACGGAGTCAGCCATACTGTCGAAACCGACGGCAAATCTTCCACCATCACCCTTTCCAATGTACGGAAGGCAGACAGCTACAATGCGGCCTACGATTTCGGTGGAGGCATCTGCGAGGGTGAACTTCTCACTCTCAACCTCCCTTCCGTGGTTTCTACTGCGAGTGACAATTTCCAGCCTATGGTGGCATACAATACCGCCCCGGTGCTCAGCCTCAAGAATGTGACCGGAAAACTCAGTTTGAAGCTGACCGGTTCCGCAGACATTGCCAGACTGGTCCTCACCGCTGCCGGAGGTGAAAAGATTTCAGGCGATGCAAGCATTGCTCTTAAGTTCAGCGGAGCACCATCCATAAAGGTGGACGGTGCCGAGACCTATTCCAATATTACACTTATCCAGTCCTCTCCGGTGGCACTGCCTGCAAGTTTCGATTTCATACTGCCGGCAGCGGTCTATGAGGGCTTTTTCCTCACAGCTTATGATGCGGATGGCAATGCTATGACTGCCAAACCTTTGGCTGTGGATGCAATACGCCGTGGTGAAACCACAGAAGTCGAGGCTAAATATGTCCAGGATGAGGGCGAGCCGGTTTATCTCACAGTAACCGCCCAGGAGGATGCCTTCGGCGCGGCTGTACAATGGACCTCGGCTTCCCAGCTCTATGTGAACGGTGTCCCTGCCCAGCTCTTTTCCGGAGCCGGTGAAACGACAGCTCAGTTCGGTCCCGTTGCCGAGGCTGAAACCTACTGTCTCTCAACATCGAACGGTTCGGCTGCGGGAGTGAGCGGAAACATTATGAGAGTCAATCTGCCTTCACGCCAGTCCAATGAATCGGCCCTGTGCTTCAGGAATCCGGCAGTGGCTGCAACAACTTCTCTTTCCGCTGAATTGAAATATCTTGGAGCCGTTGCAAAGGTGCATCTGCAGGGACAGCACATTATCACTTCAGCCGAACTGACAAGCCTTACTACAGGTGCAAGGATGTCTGGTTCGGGTACGGTTAATCTCTCTGCCGAACCTTATGCCTTCACCCTCAATGCCGATGCTGCCTCTTCCGTGGTGCTGACTACAGGAAATCTCGACACAAGTGCGGGTGCGGATGTCTATTTCGTCATACCTGAAGGCAACTATGCCGACGGTTTCGACATCAACCTGACCGATGCCGCCGGTGTGGAGATGAATTTCACCTTGCCTGCTGCAAAACTTGAGCGCAACAAAGTCACCGAGCTCGGGCTGGTCAATTGGGAAGGCAGTGCCGGCAGCGAAGGAGACCTCAGCCTCAAAGGTTGTGCAAACTGCTATATGGTACACACTGCTGGGGACTATCATTTCCGCACCAGGATGATTGACAATAGCAATGTTCCCGGTGTGGCATCCGCAGACTGGCTGTGGCAAAGCCCTGCTGGACTGGTAGATAACGTGGAATATTCAGACGGAACCATCAGTTTCAAGGCAGGCAGCGGCAAAGGAAATGCCCTCATAGCCGCCTTTGACGAAAAGGGCAACATAGTCTGGAGCTGGCATATCTGGTTCACTGACAAGCCGGCGCTCCACGACCTGGGCAATAATGTCATATATCAGGGAGGCGGTGCCACAGACGGCTACTATCCTATGGACCGCAACCTCGGAGCCACAGGTACAACAGGAGATGATGCTTTCGGACTCCTCTATCAGTGGGGCCGAAAAGATCCTTTCTTCGGAGGCACTTCAAGCGAGTGGGAACGCAATGCTGACACAGGAGCTGTGGAGAAAGTCTCGGATACCTTCTCAGAGGCAAATACCAAGACCGTCTTCAACAGCAAATACGCAGTTGCGAAATGGGAAAATGTAGCCTGCACCAAGGAAATCGGCACCATAGAGTGGGCCCTTGCGCATCCGATGTCCTTCATATATGCAGGGCCAGACAGCAGCCAGTCCGACTGGCTCCACAAGTCCAACCTCACAACAGATCAGAAATACGATCCGGACAAGTCCCTCTGGAGACCATTCCAGAAAAGCATTTACGACCCTTGTCCTCCTGGATATCAGGTGCCAAGGAACTCCACATTCAACTGCCTCAATACGGCGGCCGGAATTTTCACACCTAACCAGGGCTATCTCTTCCCTCTGGAGGACGGCACCCGGATATGGATTCCTTACCAGGGCTACAGAAGTGCAAATTACAATGATGGGGGAGCACTGCTCAGCGTGAAGGGAACCAATGGGGCCGCTTTCGTCTGGAGCAGCGAACTGCAGGTTGCCGAGAGGGCCTATTCTCTGCAGATTCTGCAGCCTTCTGTCTATGGCCAGAATGACGACCCTTGGGGAAATGGCCTTGCAGTACGTTGTGTTAAAGAGTATAAATAGAGGAGGTTAGTGATATGAAAGGAAAATCTATACTTTTCGCAGTTGCGGCTTTGGCACTTCCATTCTCTTGCGCAAAAGTTCAGGAGGAGCAGCCGGAAGACAAGACCTACTTCCTGGAAGTCGATTGCGACGAATTGGAATTTGGTCCGGACAAGTACACCGCAACCGTCTATGTGTTCACGAATGCCGAAGATTGGACATACACCGAATCGGCATCCTGGCTGGAGTTTGAGAAGGATGGAAATAATCTCAAATTGACTGCAACTCCGAACAACAGCGGCTCTTTAAGGCATTCGGAGATATCCATTTGCGCCATCCCTATGCGTCCGGAACTGACCAAGTCCATCCCTGTTGTGCGTCCGGAACTGACCAAGACCATTCATGTGACGCAGTTTCCTGAAAAATCATCAGGGGATGGGGAAGACACTGGGGATGACAGCGGGGATGATTTTGCAGACCCTGCATTCTGGGAGGCTGTTTCCGGTTATGATGCTGACGCTGACGGGAAACTGTCTGCTGAAGAGGCTCTCCGCATTACGGAACTGGACCTGGACTTCGATGAGGAGGCAGAAGGTGCCGTCACTGTCAAGTCTCTCAAAGGCATACGCCTGTGCAAGAACCTCAAGACTCTATATTGCGAATATAACGCCATCAAGGAATTGGACCTGAGCGGACTGGACAAGCTGGAATATGTCGCCTGCGGTTACAATCTTATCGAGTCCATCAACCTGAAAGGCTGCACTTCGCTCAAGCAGTTGTATTTCAATGTGAACAAAATCAAGACTTTGGACCTTTCCGACTGTCAGTCACTGGTTCTTCTGCAGGGCTACAAGAATGAATTGGAGTCGTTCTCTTTGACAGACCGCAGCGATATTGTCTATGTTCAGCTGGACCAGAACAAACTCACTTCCTTCTCTGCGAAGAACTGCCCCAAGCTCGGGACAATCAACGTGGGCTCCAACAACCTGCAAAGCCTGACTTTGGAAAACCTGCCTGCTCTTTACACTCTCGGATGCTACAGGAACTCCCTGGTCTCCCTGAATGTCAAGGCCTTCCCTGAGATGGTGATGCTGGAATGCAATCAGAACAACCTCACTTCTCTGGACCTCAGCGGCTTGAACAAACTCGTCAAGCTGGATTGTTCGACCAATATGATTTCTGCCCTTACACTGCCTACGCTTTCGACTCTGAGGAGTCTGAACATAGCTTCGAATCAGTTGGAAGGCAAATTCGATTGCACTGACTATCCGGCTCTTGTGAGCTTTGACTGCTCCGGCAACTATATTTCCGGTCTTACTGTCGGTGCTGTGAACACTGCCCTCACCACCCTGATTTGCTCATCTATGTCTTTGACTGCGCTGGATACTTCTGCAGCATCGGCTCTCCAGAGTCTCGATTGTCACCAGAACGGCATCACCAAACTGGATATGTCTTCCAACCGTAAACTCCAGATACTTGACTGCACCGCCAACCCTCTTGAGAAACTGGTCTTGCCTAAGGGAGTCAATGTGGAATTGTCCGTAGATGATTTTGACATCGTGGAGTATAAGTGATCTTTAAAAATAACCTGTCCAATCTTTGAAAATCGGACAATTATGACTATATTTGCGGGCCTTTTGGTGACAAGAGCCCGCAAATTTTTGTAAAGCCCTGTCACAGAGGACAATAAATAATGTTACACCCCTAATTGGTAAAACAAAATCAAATTATGGAAGAAAACAAAACTATCGAACAGGAGGCACCGGTTGTCGAGGCTCCGGCAGTTGAAGAAACTGTAGCAGAGGCTCCGGCAGTGGAGGCGGCTCCAGCAGCAGAAACCAAGAAGGTCTGCAGCAACGCTTCAGTGGATCCCGCTGATTTTGACTGGGATGCATTTGAGAATGAAGGTGAGTACGGCGACAGGGCTAAGGTTGCCGAGGCTTACGAGAAAACCCTTACCAAAGTTGCAGAGGGCGAGGTTGTAGAAGGTACAGTCACAGCCATCGGCAAGAGGGAAGTGGTTGTCAACATCGGTTACAAGAGCGAAGGTGTCATTATGGCTCCTGAGTTCCGTTACAATCCTGACCTTAAAGTAGGTGACACCGTAGAGGTTTACGTTGAGAGCACCGAAGACAAGAAAGGTCAGCTCGTTCTCTCCCACAAGAAAGCTCGTCAGCTGCGCTCTTGGGATATGGTCAACGAAGCATTCAACGCTAATGAAATCGTCAAAGGTTACGTCAAGACCCGCACTAAGGGCGGTATGATTGTGGACGTGTTCGGAATCGAGGCATTCCTCCCTGGTTCACAGATCGACGTGAAGCCTATCCGCGATTACGACCAGTTCGTTGACAAGACTATGGACTTCAAGATTGTCAAGATCAATCAGGAGTTCAGAAATGTGGTCGTTTCACACAAAGCTCTCATCGAGGCTGAAATCGAAGCCCAGAAGGCAGAAATCATCAGCAAGCTCGAGAAAGGTCAGGTACTTGAGGGTACTGTCAAGAACATCACCAACTACGGAGTATTCGTGGACCTCGGCGGTGTTGACGGTCTCATCCACATCACAGACCTCTCCTGGGGCAGAATCAACCATCCTGAGGAGGTTGTTTCCCTCGACCAGAAGATCAATGTCGTTATCCTCGACTTCGATGAGAACAAGAAGAGAATCGCTCTCGGTCTGAAGCAGCTCCAGGCTCATCCTTGGGATGCTCTTGATCCTAACCTCAAGGTTGGTGACAAGGTTAAGGGTAAGGTTGTCCTCATTGCCGACTACGGTGCATTCGTTGAGATTGAGCCGGGCGTAGAGGGTCTTATCCACGTTTCAGAAATGTCCTGGTCTCCAAGACTCCGCGTTGCACAGGACTTCCTCAAAGTAGGTGACGAAGTTGAGGCTCAGATTCTTACCCTCGACCGTGAGGAGAAGAAGATGTCCCTCGGTCTGAAGCAGCTCGTAGAGAACCCTTGGAAGAATATACGCGAGAAATACCCTGTAGGTTCAAAGCACACTGCAACCGTACGCAACATCACCAACTTCGGTGTGTTCGCAGAGCTTGAGGACGGTATCGAAGGACTCGTTCACATCAGCGACCTGTCCTGGAACAAGATCAAGCATCCTTCAGAGATGGTTGCTCCTGGCGACAAGATTGATGTTGTAATCCTCGACTTCGATGAGGACAACCACAAGCTCAGCCTCGGACACAAGCAGCTCCTCCCTAACCCTTGGGATGAGATTGAGTCCAAGTATTCAGTAGGTACCGTTGTAGAGGCTAAGATTGCTTCCCTCGGCGACAAGTTCGCAACCATCGAGCTCGACCCTTCTGTTGAGGCAATATGCTTCAACCGCGACCTCGTGAAGGAGGACGGCAGCAACCCTGTTGCAGGTGAGACACTTGCATTCAAGGTTACAGAGCTCAAGAGGAGCTTGAAGCGCGTAGTTCTTTCCCACGTGAAGACTTATGCTGAGGCAAAGGCTGAAAAGGCTGCAACTGAGGCAGACAACACCAAGAAGGCTGTGAAGAAGATCAACTCCAACATCGAGAAGGCAACTCTCGGAGACATCGATGCTCTCGCAGCTCTCAAGAGCAAACTAGAGAAAGGTGAATAATTCTTCAGAATGAACTTTCAACTGAATGTATTGGGTACGGCTTCGGCCAAGCCCTCTGCAGGAAGGAATCCAAGCGCTCAGGTACTTGATGTACGTGGGCGCTTGTTTTTGATTGACTGCGGCGAGGGTGCCCAGCGGCAGATGTGCCGTATGCATCTGTCTGTCGAGAGACTGGATGCGATATTCATATCTCACGTCCACGGAGACCATATCTACGGCCTCTTCGGACTGCTTTCCACCATAGCACTCTCCACTGCACGCCGCAACATACGGGTCTATGGCCCCGCAGCCCTTGCCTCCGTGCTTGACTTCTTCAGGCAGACAAACACCGACCCCACCCGTCTGGAAGTGGAGTTCATTCCTGTGAAGTGTTCTGCTCCGACTGAGATTTTCAGCAACAAGTCTGTCTCAGTGCAGGCCTTTCCCCTGAAACATCGTGTGGAGACCTACGGTTATATCTTCCGGGAGGCAATGCCGAAGCGGAATGTACATAAATTCCGTATCGAACAGTATGGGCTCGGTGTGGAGGAAATCTGCCGGCTCAAGGAAGGGGCAGACCTTGTGCGTTACGACTCCCGGGGCAATGAAGTCCTGCATATTCCAAATGAGGAACTGACCTACCTGCCTTACAATCCTCGCAGTTTTGCCTATTGCAGCGACACTGCACCGTTTCCTCAACTCCCTGAATGGGTTAGGGGAGTGGACCTTCTCTACCACGAGGCCACCTATGGGGCAGGGCTGGAGGATGAGGCACTTGAGCGCTTTCACTCCACAACCATTCAGGCAGCAAATTGTGCCCTCCAGGCCGGTGTGGGCAAGTTGGTCTGTGCACATTATTCCTCCCGTTACACCAAAACGGAGCCCCTGCTTGAGGAACTCCGTTCAGTATTTCCGAATTCTTTCACGGCTGATGACGGCGATGTCTATGACATTCCGCTGCAAAGCCACAAGGCTTGACTAATCCAAATCTCCAAGGAATTCTGCTGAAGAACTGTCGGAAGGCATTCTCCAGTCTCCACGAGGGGACAGGGATATGCTTCCGACCTTCGGCCCGTCAGGCAGGCAACTGCGTTTGAACTGCTGGCTGAAGAAACGCCTCAGGAAGGTGCGGAGCCATTTTTCTATGGTAGCAACATCGTAGATCCCGTCGAATGCCTTGCACGCAAGGAAGAAGATTTTCTTTGGCGGGAAACCGAATCTCTCAAGATTGTAGAGGAAGAAATCGTGCAGTTCGTATGGACCCACAAGGTCTTCGGTTACTTGCAATATCTTCCCATTCTCATCAGCAGGCAGGAGCTCCGGACTCACTGGTGTGTCCACGATATCGAGCAGAATCTCCCTGACGCTTCTGCATCCCGCAACCGTTGCTGCAAATATGTTCTCTGCCGCACACTTGACCAGATATCTCACGAGTGTTTTAGGCACGCTGGCATTCACTGCATACATAGACATATGGTCTCCATTGTAGGTTGCCCAACCCAATGCAAGTTCCGACAGGTCTCCGGTGCCGACCACGATTCCGCCGGTCTGGTTTGCAATATCCATAAGTATCTGAGTCCTTTCCCTTGCCTGAGAATTTTCATAAGTGACATCGTGAACGTTCTTGTCGTGTCCTATGTCCTTGAAATGCTGGTCGCAGGCTGCCACTATGGATATTTCCCTTGAACTGATGCACAACGACTCCATCAAGTCCACTGCATTGCCCCTGGTGCGTCCTGTGGTACCGTATCCCGGCATAGTCACTCCCGTTATGCCTTTGCGGTCCAAACCCAGCTTGTCGAAGGCCATAGCCGTGACTATGAGTGCGAGGGTGCTGTCCAAGCCTCCTGAGATGCCTATGACTGCGTTTTTGCAATGTATGTGTGAGAGCCTCGTGGCAAGTCCCTGCACCTGAATTTCAAGAATCTCCCTGCAGCGTTTGTCCAGTTCCCCGGAGTTGCCTGACGGGATGAAAGGATGGGCATCAATGTGGTGCAAAAGCTCCTTGCTGAAATCCGTATCTGCCGGTTTTCCTGCGTCAATCTTGCGGTAGAGGCTGCGCCAGTTATAGCGTCCGTCAGGGCAATAGCCTTTGAATGAAGTGCTTTTGCGGCGGAGGTTTTCAAGGCGCTCAGCATCTATATCGGCTATGAGCAGGCTTTCTCCATACTGGAGGCGTTCGTTTTCTGCAAGCACGTGCCCGTATTCGGCGACTATAGCTGCGCCTGAATAGACCAGGTCCTGGGTGGATTCTCCATAACCTGCTGAGCAATAGACATATCCCGAGATGGTCTTGGCAGATTGCGTTGCCACCAGATTTCGTCTGTAGTGGGCCTTGCCAACGGTTTCGTTGCTTGCCGAAAGGTTGAGGGTAATCAATGCTCCTGAG
>JALFCH010000018.1 GCA_022771245.1 Rikenellaceae bacterium
ACAATCTGCGTCTGTGTGCCGGGCTTCGAGTTGTGCGGCAAGGGCCGAGGCGGTAATCCCCGTACCGCAGGCAAGTGTCTCATCTTCAACGCCTTTCTCAAAGGTGCGGACTTTTAGCGAGCCGTCGGGGAGAGCTTGCACGAAATTGACGTTGGCACCGATTGGGGCAAATTCTTCGGACCATCTGTAGCGTGGTCCCTCCGTCGCAATATCCACCGCCTCCACATCGTCCACAAATTTTACGAAATGTCTCGTACCCGTGTCCAGAAACCATCCATCTGTGCATCGGCGGTATTCGGAGACATCCTTTATCTTGAGTTTTACCGTGCAGGTGCGTCCTTTACGCGCGAGAATTTCCCCGGTGTGAGGCCCGTCGGCTGCAAGGAACTCATAGAACTTGCCGTTAGCCGGCACTATGCCCATAAAATCCGCGAAGGCCACTATGCATCGGCCCCCATTGCCGCACATCATTCCTGAAGAACCGTCGGAATTGAAGTATTCCATAACGAAGTCCCAGGCTCCGTCATCAGAGGAGGACAGAATCATCACACCATCTGCTCCTACGCGTCCGTCAGCCGCCTTGAACCCTGTATTCCTGTCGCACAAAGTCCTGATAGTCCCTTCTTTGCGGTATTCCTCCACTCCGCCGCTGCGTCCGTCGAGCACAATAAAATCGTTTCCTGCTCCTGAAAGTTTGTATAATGTTTCCATAATCAAGCCATTTTCAAAATCCCCCAAAGTTAGAAAACCTCACCGAAATCTTCGTCACGGCAGCCAGAATTTCTTCAATATTCCCAAAATAATGTACCTTTGCATTTCAAAATGCTGTGATTATGAAAAAGACTGATTTTTTTCATAGTACGAAATTGTTTAAGTTTTTCATTTAATTTTTTGTAATGAACAGGAGACTGCGTCTGTTTGCTGAAATTATCGCTGTGCTGGCGATTTTGCTCAGCTCTTGTGTGAAGGATTCCCAACCCGGGAAGGATGACAATACTGAAGTTGGACCTGGCGACAACGGTGGTGGAGACAATGGCGGTGATAACGGCGGGGGAGACAATGGCGGCGACAATGGTGGCAATACCGGCGGAGACAGCGGTGATAATGGCGATAATGGTGACGGTGGCAATACCGGCGGCGACAATCCTGTAGAAAGCACCTGCATACATCCGTGGTTTGAACTTCCTGCGGTGGATTATGCAAAATCCGGCAAATACCTTGTGAGCAAATCTGACGAGACCCTCTATTTTGCCCATCACTATTGCGCAGGAGGAGAAAAAGGACCTGACGGTAAAGTGGCGCGCAACTTCTCAGTTTGTTACAGCTCAAAGTATCACTGTCCAGTATGGGTGGCAGCCCCTCTTCATCAGATGTATAAGGCGAGCGGCCGTCACGATGCTTACAAGAATGACCCTGAAATTCCCGGTGACATTCAACGCGGCAAATGGGATGGATACACGAGAGGCCATATGCTCGGCTCCTCTGACAGGAACAGGACAACAGCAACTAATCATCAGGTATTCTATTATTCAAACATTGCCCCTCAGGCGGGTAGTAATTTCAATACGGGTGGTGGAGCCTGGAATAACCTTGAGGCAAAAGTTGACGGGTGGATGTGCTCCGACACTCTGTATGCTGTAATCGGCTGTTATTTCGACAAATTTACTGACAAGTACGGTTCCACAGTGAATCCGAAAGTCCTGGATAATGGAACTCACTATCCTACAGCATTTTACTATGCTCTCGTCAGGACCAAGTCCGGTTCTTCAAAGAAGTCGTTGAAGAATTGTTCGGCATCTGAAATTCAATCAGCAGCATTTATTTTGAGGCACAATATGGAAAAGGGACACAAGCCACAGTCAAAGGATATGATGTCAATCAGCGAACTTGAAAAACTCACCGGCTTCACCTATTTCACCAACGTCCCTCAGCTGGACAAAACCCAGTGCAACCCATCAGATTGGGGCCTTTGATGCAAGTTTTCCTATTTTTTGCTTGCATTTTAAAATTTAGTGCATAAATTAGCAGCCGAAAACGAAACGAATATGATTACAAGAAGAAACAACTGGTGGTGGCGCAACGGACAACTTACGGAGTCGTAGGAGGTTGGTGCCCCTGTGTTGTTGAATACGCTATAGAGCCCTGCCGCAGCTGCGACAGGGCTTTTTGAATATCTTTTGGGTCTATATTCCTTTTCTCATCGGTCACTTAGCCCGCTAAGCTCCCTCTTCGAAATGAAGAATAATTGATATAAAATCATTACAGAATAACGGATATGAGAAGATGTTAAATATCAATAACTTATATACTTTTAAAACTATGGAAGAGAAAATCCCTTACAAAACCTATCTCAGCGAGAATGAGATTCCGAAACAATGGTACAATGTGCGTGCGGATATGAAGAACAAGCCCGCACCGCTGCTCAACCCGGGTACGCTCAAGCCTATGACCCTTGAGGAACTGACTCCCGTATTTTGCGAGGAACT
>JALFCH010000091.1 GCA_022771245.1 Rikenellaceae bacterium
ATTTTCGTGGACGTAACAGGACACGGATGTGTAAACTGCAGGGAAATGGAAGCGAGGGTATGGAGCGATCCTGAGGTGCTCAGTCTGCTTTCTGACAGATTCGAAATTGTGGCCCTGTATGTGGATGACAAGACCAAACTCAGGGAGGAGGATTGGGTGTATGCTTCCAATGGAGACGTTTACAAAGAGGTAGGCAGGGCAAACGCCTATATTGCAAGGGAGAGATTTGGGGTGAACTCGCAACCGAATTACATCCTGCTTGATTCTGAAGGCAGGCAAATCGGAAAACCGAGGGGATACAACCTCGATATCGATGGATTCATAGAATTCCTCAAGCAGGCGCTATAGTTCCTTGGCACCTGCTTCGAGGCTTTTCCGGTATTCTTCAAGTCTTTTCCTGAACTTTTCACGTCTGGTCTTCTCTGCCTTTTCTTTGCGGCGGAGATAGTCTTCGTAGCGGGATTCAAGATAATTGTCGGCCATTGGCAGAATTTACAGCTCTTCAAAATCCACATCGGTGAAACGTCCTGTTCGGGATTCACTGCGGGAGGCTTTTTCATCATTGTCAGGGATTTGTGTGCGTGCGGCAATGTAGCTTATCACTTCTTCAAGTCCTTCCCTGAATTTGTCAAAATCTTCTTTATAAAGGAAAATCTTGTGTTTGTCATATGAGAATGAACCATCCCCCTCTGCTTTCCTCTTGCTTTCCGTGATTGTGAGGTACAAGTCATTCCCCTTTGTGGCCTTCACGTCAAAAAAGTAAGTCCTTTTTCCCGCTTTAACCGGTTTGGAATATACGTCATCACCGTTTCTATGCGGAGCGTTGGCCGCATCATAGTCATCTCTGTACATTGTTGATGAATGTTTATTGGTAAAACTTATCACAAATTTAGTTTTTTTTGTCAAATCGTGTGTATCTTTGCAGGAAATATTGCCAAAAAATTTATGCTTAACAGAAGTATTTTGCGAATTAAAGCCTTCGAAACGGTCTATTCATCGGTTTTGTCAGGAGACAAGAGCATACCTTCAGCGCTTCAGCGCCTGGATGAATCCTGTGAAGCCACCCGTGAACTGTTCGTGTTCCTGTGCGGAATGGTTGTGCCGCTGACTGCGGTGGCATTCGAAAGGATAGAGGTCCTCAGGGCCAAGTTCAATCCCACAGAAGAGGAGAGGAATCCGAATATGAAGTTCTGTCAGAACAGACTCGCGGCATTGCTCGATGAAGATCCTGATTTGAATAAATTGCTCAAGAAGTATTCGCTGTCTTGGGAACAGTACGACATATTCCTGAAGAAACTCCTCGATTCGGTGACTGCCAAGCAGTATTATATTGATTATATGTCTTCCCCAGAGGCTTCTCTCGCCGAAGACTGCAGGCTTTTCACACGCATTTTCGATGAGGAACTTTCCGACAATCGTGACCTTGAAGCCATTTTGGAGGATATGTCGCTTTATTGGAATGATGATTTGTCCTATGCAGTCCATTGTTGCTGCAGGAGTTTTGCCGATATTGCCAAAGGCAAAATGTGGACTTTGCCTCCTCTGTACGCAAGCCAGATGAAGGTCGGAAGGCCGGGGCTTGGGGATGACAGGGCTTTCGTGAGGAAGTTGGTCGAATCCTCCCTCGCCAATTACGAAAAATATTCCGAGATGGTATGTGCCAATGCCAGAGGCTGGGATGCGGACCGTCTTTTTCTTGTGGATGTTGTGCTTGTGAGTGTGGCTTTGGCCGAGATTCTGCATTTCCCATCCATACCGGTGAATGTGTCAATGAACGAATATGTCGAGATTTCCAAGTATTACGGCACGCCCAAAAGCCGTGCTTTCGTGAATGGAGTTCTGGACCGTATCGTCAAGCAGCTGGATGCTGAGGGAGCGATAAACAAGACTGTACAAAATCTGAATGTATAGCCAGGTTTCGCAAAAGCGGAACACCTGCCTTTTAGGGGAGGGGCTAATGTGGATAAAAGTGCGTTGGAAAAGGTTCGCAAGTCTTTCCAATGAACTTTAAATAAATGATTAAGACTTGCGAAACATAAGTTATGAATATGATTTCTTTATTGCAAACCGCACCGGCAAACGGACAGGCCGGTGGCTGGACAATGTGGGTGATGCTTCTGCTCATCTTCGTAATTATGTGGTTCTTTATGATACGCCCCCAGCGCAAGCAGCAGAAAGAACTTCAGAAGTTCCGTGATGCCCTCAAGAAGGGTGATAAGGTGGTTACCATAGGAGGAATATATGGCACCGTGGTTGAACTGAAGGACAAGAGCGTGCTCATAGAAGTGGACAAGGACGTGAAGATCCGGGTGGACAGGAATGCCCTTCAGGGCGATTTCTCAGAATCCGAGGCTGCATCCAAATAGCCGTTTGACGGAGGGAATTGAACTTGAAGGAATTTCTCAGGCGCATATTCGAGTATTTCAAAGCCCACAGGAAGGATTTGGCTGTTTTCATCCCATCCTTTCTGCTGGCTTTCAGTATATGGTTCATCCATAACGTCTCCTTGCGCTACAGCGAAATTCTGAGTGCCAATGTCGTGGCGAAATCCAATCTGGATGGCTGCAGGGACATATCTTCCAATTTCTGCACAGTTACTGCAAGATGCCGTGCTACGGGTTATGCCATTCTGCGCAACAAGGCTTTCGGAAGCCATCGGAAACTGATTGTGGAGATTCCTGAATCCTCCCTCAGACACAAACAGGGGGACCTGTATGCATTTGTGCCGGAATCAATGCCTGAACTCGGAAATATCGTTTTCGGTTCCAGTGTCTCATCTGTGGAGCATTACCTTTCCGACACCCTTTTTTTCCATTTTCCGGCTGAGGAATTCCGCAAATTGCCCGTAAAGTTCCAGGGAAGTTGCGAATTCGCTCCGCAGTATATGAGTGTAAAGGGGGTGCAACTCGAGCCTGATTCGGTGCTGGTCTATGGTGAGCCTTCAGCTCTGGAGTCTTTGACGGACATTGCCACTGAACCGCTGTTTCTGACTGACCTGAATGCCAACGAGCACGGTTCTGTGCAATTGGAACATACTTCAGGCCTGCGGTTGTCCTGTCGTGAAGTGGAGTATCGCGTCAATGTGAGCAGATATGTCACTTCGGTTGTAGATATGGAGGTGGGTGTCAAGGGACTTCCGGAGGGTAAAAGCATTTCCGTTTTTCCTTCATCAGTCCATGCCACCGTCAATTTCATATTTCCGTTAAGAATCGGCAAAGATACCGTCAGCCTTGCGTATGTGGATTATGCCGATTTTGAAAAATCCAGAAGCGGAAAATGCATATTGCGCACAGCTTCCCTTCCAGAAGGCGTGCTGAGCGTTGAATTTGATACTGATATCGTGGACTGTGTGGCGGAATAGCCCGGGTCCCAAAATTTAATGAATTATGAAAACAGATCTTTCCAAGATACTTTCCATTACAGGACAGAGCGGACTTTACCGCTATATTGCACACTCCCGTGGAGGAGTGATTGCTGAAAACTTGACCACAGGTAAGAGAACTTGTTTCAGCCTTTCTTCCCGAATCACAACTCTCGCCGACATTTCCATCTATACCCGGGAAGGAGAACTCCGTTTGAGCGAGGTGTTCAAGAAAATCGAGACTGCCCTTGAAGGTGCCCAGGCCCCTTCATCCAAGGCTGATGCGGAGCAGGTTAAGGCCGTGTTCGAAAAGGCTGTTCCGGATTATGATGGAGAGCGTTTCTATCTTTCCCATATGAAGAAAGTTGTGGACTGGTACAATCTCCTTTTGAAATATGCATCCCTTGACTTCGTTACCGAGGAGGATGCAGAATCGGCAGAATAATGTCCTCTTCAAAGCCAAAACTCCAGATTCTGACCCGGGGATGCTCCAAAAACCGGGTCGATACTGAACATCTGCTTGCCCAGATATCAGACAGTTATGATATTTATCCTGAAGGTGAACTTCAAGACACTTATGTGGATACCGTGCTGGTGAACACCTGTGGATTCATAGGCGATGCAAAGGAAGAGTCCATCAACACAATACTGGAAGTTGTCAAACGCAAGAACGAGGGCCTGGTGGGAAAGATTATGGTCTTCGGATGCCTTTCCCAGCGTTATTCCTCAGAACTTCCGGATCTGATCCCGGAGGTTGACCGCTGGCTGGGAGCAAGGGATAATGATGAGGTGGTGAAGGCGCTTGGAGTGGCTCCGGATGTGAGCAGACATCAATCCAGGTATATGCCCGGAAACAGCAGTTATGCCTATTTGAAAATAAGCGAGGGGTGTGACAGACGATGCTCTTATTGCGCCATTCCTTTCATAAGGGGTGCCCATAAGTCTGTGCCGATGGAAAAACTTGTGGAGGAGGCGGAGCAACTTGCTTCCCGGGGAGTGCGTGAACTGGTCATCATAGCCCAGGACACCACCTATTATGGCCTAGACCTCTACAAAAAACGCTGTTTGGGTGAGCTTCTTGAGAGGCTTGCTCAGGTGAGGGGAATCGAATGGTTGCGTCTCCATTATTCGTATCCCGCTGATTTCCCGGAAGATGTGCTTGATATTATGGCCCGGAATCCGAAGGTTTGCCGCTATTTGGACATTCCTCTGCAACATATTTCTGACAAGGTGCTGGACAATATGCACCGCCACGTAACGGGGAAATGGACGCGCGAACTTATCGGCAAGATGAGGGAAAAGGTGCCGGGTGTGGTACTCAGGACCACTATGATAGTGGGGCATCCGGGAGAGACCTATAAGGAGTTCAACGAATTGTTGGATTTTGTCAGGGCAGCGAGATTCGAAAGGTTGGGAGCGTTTACATATTCCGAAGAGGAGGGAACCTGGGGCGCCCGGAATCTCAAGGACAGTGTGCGTCCTTCCACCAAACGCAGGAGGCTGGACCGCCTGATGGAAGTTCAGAGGGGCATTTCTGCCGATTTCAACCTCTCGCGAATAGGGAAGACTGAAAAAGTACTTGTGGACAGTTGGTATGCAGATCAGGGGGTGCTGGTTTGCCGCAGCGAGTTCGAATCTCCTGAAGTGGATGGCGAGATTCTTGTAAAGTATGATGTCGAGAAGTTTGGAGAAACTGCCCCTGATACACTTGTGGGCAAGTTTGTCTATGTGAAACTGGCCGCGGCGGACGATTATGACATCGCGGCGGACTATGTTTCACTTGCTGAATGACGATATCGCAGATATGGATATGAAAACACAGGTCAAGATCTTTATGGCTGCCTTTGCACTGGTTATGGCAGCCTGTTCACCCACAATTTATGGAATTCAGGTGGATACTCGCCAGCCTTCCGCATCAGGATTGGACCTCACCGGGAAATCGGTGGCGATTGTCTATCCTGGCGGTCTGGGCGAGAAGGAAGATGCTTTGATTCGGTCGTTTGCGGAATCCCTTTCCAAACAATTGGATGCTTCTTACCCCGAGAGTGATTCCGTCGAGGTCTACACTTTGCCTTACACCACTGATTATCTGAAGATTACCCAGCCTGATTCTCTGGTCAACCTGGTGATGGACAGTAATTGTGACGTACTCTTCCTGTTCGGCAGGGCACCTGCCTTTGCTGTGGACGGCTATAGGGAAACGGATTTCAGGATGCCTGTCACCATTTACGATGCCATGGCGGGCGGGAATGACGCTATGAGGACTTTCAACATCGTGGGAAATGCCGGTCCGGAGCCTGAAAAATCCGGGGACTACATAGGCCGCAAGGTGTCCGAATCATTTGTCCCTCAATGGAAAACGGAAATGGTGGACATTTACGCCCTGGACAACGAAGATTGGATTGGGGCCCTGTACGATGCCGCTGATTGCCGTTGGGCCACCGCAGTTGAGAAATGGACATCCATACTCTCTTCTGAAAACGATTTGCTCAAAAGAGCCTGTCTGGAATACAATCTCGCGGTGGGCTGTATGCTTCTGGGAAGGCCGGACCTCGCACAGGACTGGGTGGAACTTTCCCTGCGTGAAAATCCTACAGATGAAGCCAAGGCTCTGTCGGCAAAGTTGAAAACCATCCTGAAATCCAAGGAATGAAGTCAAGAGAGGCACTGCTTGAAGCATATATGGCTGCGGCTGCTTTTGCCGATGAACATTCCGAAGACAATCCGGACCGTCTCTTGCTGAATGCTGCAGGACGGTCCGGTATTGATATGAAAATCGTGGCGTCAACTCTTGAGAGCCGGCGTCGCCTTCTCGCCAAGGCGCCAATGTGGGCAAGGACTCCGGGGCTGGTTTTTCCCCGAACGATTTCTGCCCAGCAATGCAGCGGAGAATTGTCCGCTGCTTACAAAGCCGGGCTCTCAGCCTTGTTCCAACCTTCCATAGTGGCTGATTTAACAGGAGGAATAGGGGTGGATACCTTGGCTCTTTCCCGTATATGCACCTCCTGCCACTACAACGAGATGGATGATAACCTTTGTGCGGCTGCTGAACTTAATTTCCAACAAATCAATAAATGTAACAAAGATGTTTACAAGGGTAACATTTTTGTTTCCAGTTATTCCGCATCGAAGGACGATCCCGAATTCGTGGATTGGCTGCGGAAAATCTCTCCGGACTTGATTTATCTGGACCCAGCCAGGAGGGATGGGAGCGGCAATAAGGTATTTCTTATGGAAGACTGTTCTCCGGATGTGGTTTCATTGCAGGAACTCCTTCTGTCCGTTGCGCCGACAGTTATGATAAAACTCTCCACTATGGCAGACCTGAGTATGGTTATCTCCAGACTCAGGCATTGCAGTATGTTGAGAATTCTGGAATATGGGGGAGAATGTCGCGAACTCGTAGCTCTGCTGCAAAGGGATTATGAAGGAGAGTGCAGTATAGCTGCCGTCAATTTGGATCTCGGAAACGACCTGCTGCTGGAATGTCATACTTCTGACTTCGCTACAACGGCAACCATAGCCCCCTCTGAAGATATTGCCTGTGGAAATTATATTTTTGAACCTTCAAAATCTCTGATGAAGACAGGCTGTTTCGGCCTTATTTCCCGTGTTCTCGGTGCCGGATGCGTGGGGCGTGATTCTCATTTCTATATACTTACTCCGCAGAGGATCGCAGAACTTGGAGAACTGCCTCTGCTTCGTAGCGGAAGGATTTCGCGTATTTTGGAAGCCGCCTCCCTGTCCAAGCGCAGCCTCAGGGATTTTGCCGGCAGATATCCTTGCGCAGAGACAATAGCCCGCAACGTCCGCTTTTCTTCTGAGGAGCTGCGTGCACGTCTTGGGTGTCGTCCCTCCGACAGCATACGCATCTTTGCTCTCGGAACTGATTCCTCGGGAGAGAAAATTTTGATAGCGGCCGAAAGAGTGCAAAACTTGAGCTGAAAAATCTTGCCGCAATCTAAACTGTTTCCTATATTTGCTCAAGTTTCGCAAATGCGCAACTCGTGGACTGAAATCAATCCGATTCTGAAAAATTACATAATTAATAACTTTATAAAAAAATTGATATGGATTATTTGGAAAATGCAAAGTCCTGGCTTCTCGGGGACTACGACGAGCAGACAAAGGCTGAGATTCACGCACTGATCGATTCCGGCAACACTACTGCACTGGAGGATGCCTTCTATCGTAGGCTTGAATTCGGTACTGGTGGTCTCCGCGGTATAATGGGTGTGGGTACCAACCGTATGAACCGCTACACCGTAGGTATGGCGACCCAGGGACTTGCCAACTATATTCTCAAGAATGTGCCCGGTGACAACCATTCCGTCTGCATTTCTTTCGACAGCCGCAACAACAGCGCAGAGTTTGCCAAAATCACCGCCAACGTGCTTGCCAATAACGGTATTTCCGTTTGGCTCTATGACGAACTCCGTCCGATTCCGCTCCTGAGCTTCGCCGTGCGCCAGAAGAAGGCCACTGCCGGTGTTATGATTACCGCCTCCCACAATCCGAAGGAATACAATGGCTACAAGGTATTCTGGAGTGACGGTGCCCAGATCATCTCTCCTGTGGACAAAGACATTGTGGCTGAGGTGAATGCAATTACAGACCCGTCTATGGTCAAGTTCGAGCCGGGTGACAAGTGCGCAGAAATCACTCTTATGGGCAAGGAGATGGACAAGCAGTATATGGATGCTGTGACCACTCTGATGCTTTCTCCTGATTCCGTGAAGAATCACGAGGATATGAAGATAGTCTATACTCCTCTCCACGGTTCGGGTGTGCGGATTGTGCCGGCCCTCTTGGACAGAATCGGCTTCAAGAGCATCTATCACGTGCCTGAGCAGGACATCAGCGACGGAAATTTCCCTACCGTCAAGTCTCCAAACCCGGAGAACGGTGAAGCCCTTACTATGGCTATTGCCTTGGCTGACAAGGAGAATGCAGACCTTGTCCTTGCCACCGACCCTGATGCTGACCGCGTGGGTATAGCAGTACGTGACAACGAGGGTAAGATGGTGCTGCTGAACGGCAACCAGACCGGAGCAATACTTACATACTACATTCTCCGTCGTCGTAGCGAACTTGGCACTCTTGGGCCTAAGTGCTTCTGCGTCAAGACAATCGTCACAACTGAACTCATCAGGGCAATATGTGAGAAATATGGAGTGAAGATTTACAACGTGCTCACAGGCTTCAAATTCATCGCCGACATCGTCAGGCGCAACGAACCGGACGGAGGTGAATTCGTCTGCGGAGGAGAGGAAAGCTACGGCTTCAATGTGGGTCAGTTCGTCAGGGACAAGGATGCTCCGATTTCCTGCGCTATGGTGGCTGAGTGTGCTGCCTGGGCTGCGGATCAGGGCAAAACCCTCTACCAGCTTCTCCAGGATATTTACGCCGAGTTCGGGTATTACAAGGAGGGGCTCGTGAGTCTTGTGCGCGAAGGAAAGGCTGGAGCCGAGGAAATAGCGGCCATTATGGTGGATATGAGGAACAATCCTCCGAAGGAACTCGCCGGCACTCCGGTTGTGAAAGTTGTGGACTATCTCAAGCCGGAGGAGACAGGTCTGCCTTCTTCCAATGTTCTCCAGTTCTATTCATCCGAGGGAGATGTCGTATCTGTCCGTCCTTCAGGAACTGAACCTAAGATATAGTTCTATTTCGGAGCACACGGCAACGATGCCGATGCGAAGATTGCTAAGATGAAGGAGCAGTTCGGTTTGTAAGTACGCGAGTTTATGACGAATCTGGTGCTTCCCGATGCAGAATCCTCAAGGCGGCTGGTATTCTTCCTTTCAATGGAGGAATACGCCGCCGACCATATCCGTGAAATTGCTCCGGAAGGAGCTTTCTTTATCTGGCAGGTTGATCCCACGGTCATTTTCGGGCGCAACCAGGATATGCAGGCAGAGGTGGATGTGGAGTTCTGCAAGTCAAGGAACATAGCTATGTACCGTCGCAAAAGCGGTGGAGGATGCGTGTTCGCTGACAGGGGAAACATTATGATTTCATACATCAGGCCTTGCACCGACGTTTCGGTGCTGTTTTCGGAATTTCTGGACCGTCTTTCGGCATTTTTGCGCCATCTCGGAATACCTGCTGAGGTGTCCGGGCGCAATGATGTACTGGTGGACGGCCGGAAAGTATCCGGAAATGCCTTCTCCCTCCGTCCTTCCGGCACCGGCATAGTTCACGGCACTTTCCTCTACAATCTGGATTTCGGGACTATGTCCAAGGCCATCACACCCTCCCGTGCCAAACTGGAAAGCAAGGGTGTGAAGTCTGTGAGTCAGAGAGTTATGAATCTCAAGCCACTGCTGGATGCTAAGGGGTTGGGTCTGGACGGACTGAAGAGGGAACTGGTGGATTGGTTCTGTGACTCATCCCTGGAACTCGATGCGGCCCAAGTGGAGGCCATAGGCGAGATTGAAAAAGAATATCTGAATCCGTCATTCATAGCCGGACGCGCCGGTGTTTCGGATGACAGCCTTTAGATGCAGAATATTATGGAAGAAAAAAAGACCTGTCTTTACGATAGCCATATTGCTCTCGGAGCAAATATGAGTCCTTTCGGCGGTTTCATTATGCCGATACAGTACAGTTCCATCGAAGACGAACACCGTGCGGTGAGAAATGCGGCCGGTATGTTCGATGTCTCCCATATGGGGGAAATACTGGTGTCAGGCAAGGATTCCGAACGTTTTGTCAATCACATATTCACGAATGATATTTCCGTTTTGCCCCACGGGGGAGTAATGTACGGTATGATGTTGCGTGAAGACGGCGGTACGGTGGATGATCTGATGGTTTACCGTCAGTTTCCGGGTGACAGCAGTGAATATCTTCTCGTCGTGAATGCGGCCAATATCGGGAAAGATTTCGCCTGGCTGCTGGAAAATGCCTCCGACTATCAAGTGAAGCTGGAAAATGTTTCCGATAACTGGGGAGAAATTGCCATTCAAGGGCCGGATTCTCAAAGTATTGTCACTTCTTTTCCGGAATTTGCGGAGGCTGCTTCCGAGAAATTCTACACTTTCAGGAACTTCACTTATGATTCTGAACCGGTTATTGTCAGCCGCACAGGCTATACCGGGGAGGACGGATTTGAAATATACGCTTCTCCAAGGCTCACGCTTCTGTTCTGGAATAAACTTCTGGAAATGGGAGTCAAGCCTTGTGGCCTGGGATGCCGTGACACCCTCCGAT
Organism: Rikenellaceae bacterium; assembly: GCA_022771245.1. Taxonomy (GTDB): domain Bacteria; phylum Bacteroidota; class Bacteroidia; order Bacteroidales; family UBA932; genus Cryptobacteroides. Next base: position 10,577 of record JALFCH010000091.1, read on the forward strand.
TTGAAGCCGCCCTACCTCTTTACGGTCACGAACTCGGGGATGATATATGCCCGATAGAAGCCGGTTTGGGAATTTTCGTCAAGACTGACAAGACGGAATTTATCGGCAGGGAAGCCGCGTTGAAGATGAGGACGGAAGGTCCTAAACGCAAACTGGTGGGTGTGGAACTGTTGGACAGGGCAATACCGAGATCCGGCTATGCAGTTCTGGATACTGAAGGCAGGCAGGTCGGAGAAGTCACCACCGGCTACCGTTCCATCACTTTGGACCGAAGCCTGTGTATGGCCTATGTGGATGCTTCGTTCTCCGCATTGGACACACCGCTACAGATTGCGGTCAGAAAGAAAGTCTTTCCTGCAAAAGTAGTCAAGAAAAGATTCTATACACCTAAATACAAGAAATAGTTATGGCAAAATTAGTTGAAGGACTCAAATATTCCGAGTCCCACGAATGGGTGAAAGTTGAAGGGGACCTTGCCCTGATTGGCATCACAGACTATGCTCAGCACGCTTTGGGCAATATTACCTACGTCGATATGCCATCCGAGGGTGACGAGGTGAATGCAGGCGAAGAATTCGGAGCCGTTGAGAGTACCAAGATAGCAAGCGACCTCTTTTCTCCTGTGTCAGGAGTGGTTGCTGAAATCAATTCCGCTTTGGAAGATGCTCCGGAACTCATTAACGGGGATGCCTATGCCAACTGGATTATCAAAGTGAAAATGTCTGACCCTGCTGAACTGGATAAGCTTCTGGATGCGGCAGGTTATGAAGCTGTATGCAAGTAATGACTCATCCATATTTTCCGCATACGCAGGAGGACATACGGCAGATGATGGAAAAATGCGGAGTGTCTTCCCTCAGGGAAGTCTATTCCGATGTACCGTCAGACTGCTTTTTCGAAGGGGAGTATGATCTCCCCTCAGCTATGTCTGAACTGGAGGTAAGGAGACATTTCTCCGCTCTTGCGTCAATGAACGTGCCGTTGAAAATATTCGGCGGTGCAGGTGCCTACGACCACTATGCCCCGGCGGTGGTGTCATATATTCTGAACCGTTCGGAATTTTCCACTGCCTACACACCATATCAGGCCGAAATATCCCAGGGTACGTTGAGAGCCGTGTTTGAGTGGCAATCGATGATCTGCAGGATAACCGGCCTGGATGTGGCGAATGCTTCGATGTACGATGGAGCCACTGCTGCGGCAGAAGCTATGATGATGTCTGTGGCCTCATCCAAGAAAAAAAACCGTTTCCTCATTTCAGAGACTCTTCTTCCTCAGATTCAGGATGTCGTTTCGACCTACTCCCGTTTTCACGGTATTGATTTGGGAGTTGTTCCGGCTGAGGATGGAGTCACTTCCCTTGCCGAACTGAAGGATGAACTTTCTGCAGGAGATGTTGCCGGAGTGCTGTTGCCCGGAATCAACCGCTACGGAGTCATAGAAGACCTGTCGGCTGCGGTGGAGGCAGCTCACGCTTCAGGGGCTGTTTTTGTGGAATATTGCGATCCTTCGGCTATGACAGTTCTGAAGACAGCAGGGGAGTATGGTGCCGACATAGCCTGCGGAGATGCCCAGTCCCTCGGAATGCCCCTCGCTTTCGGAGGGCCGTATTGCGGTTTCCTCGCCTGCCGTACGGATTATATGCGCAAATTGCCCGGAAGGCTCGTGGGGGAAACTGTGGATGCTGACGGAAAGCGGGCTTTCGTGCTGACTCTTCAAGCTCGTGAACAACACATACGCCGCGAGAAAGCCACTTCCAACATCTGTTCGAATCAATCCCTGATGGCTCTCTATGCCACTGTCTATCTGTCTCTTATGGGTCCTGAAGGGATGAAGAAGGTGAATGACCTGTCCTATGCAGGTGCTCATTTCCTGAAATCCGAATTGCTCAAGACGGGTCTCTTTGAAGAACCTTTCACTGTGGACAGGCCTTTCCTCAAGGAATTTGTGCTGAAACCCGTCAGAAACACGGAAAATCTCATGAACCTGCTTGCGGAAAGGGGATTCCTTGCCGCGCTTCCGGCTGGGGATTCGCTTGTAAGTTTTTGTGTAACTGAGAAGCACGACCGTATTGAATGTGAAGAACTTGTAGCGGCGGTAAAGTCCGCTTTCGATGCTATGGGAGGGGCTCAAAGATGAAGTATTACGACAAACTCATATTTGAATTGTCACAACCGGGGCGTTCCGGTTTCACTTTGCCTGACAACGGATACGGTGAGGCTGACTGTTCCGGATTGCCGGCGGCTTTGCTGCGTGGAGAGGCTCCGCAACTTCCTCAGGTGAGCGAAGCTGAAGTGGTGCGTCATTACACCAATCTGTCTTCTATGAATTTCGGAGTGGATACCGGTTTCTATCCCCTGGGCAGCTGTACTATGAAGTACAATCCCAAAATCAACGAGGAAGTCGCTTCACTGCCGGGATTTGCCGACATCCATCCCCTTCAGCCTCTCAATACGGTAAAAGGATGCGTACAGGTCTATCGGGAACTTTCCGAATATCTCTGTGCCATTACCGGAATGTCCGCATTCACTCTCAATCCATTTGCAGGAGCGCACGGAGAACTGACCGGTCTCATGCTTATGAAGCATTATCATCTCCTTCGTGGGGATGTCTCCCGCAGAAAGGTGATTGTGCCCGATTCTGCACACGGAACCAACCCGGCTTCTGCTTCCGTCTGCGGCTTCGATGTGGTGCAGGTCAAATCCCGACCTGACGGAAGGGTCGATGTGGATGACTTGAAGCCCCTTCTGGATGATACGGTTGCCGGAATGATGATGACCAATCCGAACACCTTGGGACTGTTCGAAACCAATATCAGAGAAATAGCGGATTTGGTGCACTCTTGCGGAGGGCTGCTCTATTATGACGGGGCCAATCTTAATCCTCTCATCGGGGTGGTGCGTCCGGGGGATATGGGCTTTGATATCATGCACCTGAATCTTCACAAATCCTTCTCCACTCCGCACGGAGGAGGAGGTCCGGGCTCCGGTCCTGTGGGCATTTCGGAGAAACTCAAAGGCAGTTTGCCGCAACCGGATTTCTACTGTGGGGAACAGGAATTCAGTATGGGCCGCATAAGCGGCTTCCAGGGTAATTTCGGAATATTGCTGCGTGCTCTTTCCTATATCCTAATGCTCGGCAAAGAGAATGTTAAACTGCTTGGTCCTTATGCGACCTTGTCCGCCAACTATATAAAGGAGTGCCTGAAGGATTGTTATGAATTGCCTATCGATTCAGTATGCAAACACGAATTCGTATTTGACGGACTCAAGGACAAATCCACTGAGGTTACGACTCTGGATGTGGCAAAAAGGTTACTGGACTATGGTTTCCACGCCCCGACCATCTATTTCCCTCTGCTGTTCCACCAGTCTCTGATGATTGAGCCTACGGAAACGGAATCAAAGCAGACTCTGGACGAATTCATAGGGGTGATGAGGAAAATTGCTGAAGAGGCAAGGCTGTCGCCGGATATGGTGAAGTCGGCCCCTCACAACACTCCTATACGTCGTCCGGACGAGACTCAGGCTGCAAGGCATCCTGTACTCAGAGCTTTGTGAAACACAGGTTCGCAAGTTGTTCCTAACTCGCGAAGATTCAAAATTATTTGTATCAAGTATGAGATTAGTCATAATCGGGGCAGGCCCGGGCGGTTATGAGACCGCTGTAGAAGCCAGGCGCAGGGGTTTTGAGGTAATTCTGGTCACTGCCGGAAAGCTGGGAGGTACCTGTCTGAATCAGGGGTGCATCCCCACCAAGTGTTTCTGTCGGGACTCCCGTTCCGGGGCTTCTCTTGCCGAAATGGTAACACGCAAGAGCGAGGTCGTGGCAAAGCTTTCCCGGGGCGTGCAGCAGATGCTGAGTGGAGTGGAAATCATATACGGTATCGCAAGGGTGAAAGATGCCCACAAGGTACTTGTATGGCCGACCGAGGCCCAGGCTATGCAGGAAGCGCCCGGAGTTTCCAATGAACCGGTAAGGTGCATTGATGCAGACAGGATTATCATAGCTACCGGCTCCCATACTGCCTGGTTGCGGGTTCCTGGCGCCGACACCGTACCCGGCGTGCTGTCTTCCTCCGATATGCTCGAACTGCAAGACTTGCCCCATCGTCTGACCGTGATTGGAGGTGGTGTGATAGGTCTGGAGTTCGCTTCAGTTTTCTGCAATTTGGGAGTGGAAGTCACCGTCATTGAATACTGCCGGAACATTCTGCCGAATCTTGATTCGGATCTGGCGAAGAGGTTGAAGCAGTCCCTGTCCAAAAGGGGAGTCAGATTCATACTCGGGGCTGCGGTAACAGCTATCGAAGCAGATGGAGAGGGGCAGAAAGTTGTCTTCAGGTCCGCTGACAAGGAAGAATCTGTCATTTCCGACAAGGTGCTTATGGCTTGCGGAAGGGTACCGGATACCAGAGTTGCTCAGGGATGTGTGGGGCTGGCCGTGGGACGCAAGGGCATAGAGGTCGATGAGAATATGGAAACCAGTCTCAAGGGTGTCTATGCCGTAGGGGATGTAAACGGGACGGTGATGCTTGCCCACGCAGCCGTGTTCCAGGGAAAAATAGCCCTTAATCATATATGCACGACATCCGGGCTTAAGGTCAGCTCACGTATAAGGCAGGAGATAATGCCTTCGGCTGTCTTCACGGATCCTCCTTTGGCTTCCGTGGGTTTGTCCGAAGATGCCTGCCGGGAAAAGGGCATTGCCTACAGCTGCCATAAGTCTATGTATGGGGCGTCGGGAATGGCCCTGGCATCCGATTGTCCTGAAGGTATATGTAAAATATTGGCTGCAAAGCCCGGACAGGAAGGTTTCAGGGCAGGTCAGATACTCGGTTGTCATATAATGGGCGCATCTGCTCCTGAGCTGATTTCTGAAGTTTCGTCACTTATGAATTTCAATGCCACAATCGAAGAACTTGCAGACATCATCCATCCCCATCCTTCCTTTTCCGAACTTATTCTCAATGCCGTAAGATGAAATCCGACAGTACACCGACCCGAAACTTGCCTTCTGCCTGGGTGTCCCTGATACCCTTCGTGTTCTTGGCAGCTGTTCTCTTCGCCGTAATCCGAATCTTCGGAAGCAATGCCCTTGATGGTGCAAGTCAGGTTTCACTGCTTATGGCTTCAGGGCTGGTAGTTGCCATTTCAATGATTTTCTACAAGGTGAGCTGGGAGAAACTGGAGGAGGGAATATTGGACAATGTCCGTTCCGTCGGCTCTTCAATCATCATACTCTTTCTGATTGGGGCAGTGGCCGGAAGCTGGATGGTCAGCGGAATAGTCCCTATGATGATATATTATGGTATGAATATCATCACTCCGCGCATCTTCCTCTTCGCCTGTTGTCTCATCTGTGCCCTGATTTCGGTAATGACGGGCAGTTCCTGGACTACAATTGCTACCATAGGAGTGGCCCTCATAGGCATAGGTACCGCGCAGGGATTTTCTGCCGGTTGGACTGCGGGCGCCATAATTTCGGGGGCCTATTTCGGTGACAAGATTTCCCCTCTGTCCGACACCACGACCCTGGCCTCCTCTTCCACCGGAACACCTCTGTTCACCCATATACGCTATATGATGAAAACTACCATACCGTCATTCATCATTGCGGCTGCAGTTTTCCTGGTCGTCAGTCTCTGCCACGACAGCGGCACGCAGGTTACGGCAGCAGAATTTGCGGCTGACCTTTCCGGGAGTTTCCGCATCACACCCTGGCTTATGGTCACTCCCTTGGTCACGGCTTTTATGATTTCCAAAAAGATTCCGGCCATACTTACCCTTTTTGTGGCAACGCTGATGGGTGTGGTGACCGCCCTTGTGTTTCAGCCTCAGATAATCTGGCACATAGTCACCGGGCTTCCTGTAACGGGGTACAGCAGTTTGTCCTTTGCACAAGCCTTCAAGGGATGTATGTTGTCTGTCTATGGTCCGACTTCCATTTCAGTCGGAAATCCGGAACTGGACTCGCTCATTGCCACCAACGGAATCACAGGTATGTTGCCGACCGTATTTCTCGTGATGGCGGCTTCGGCTTTCGGAGGGACCCTCGTGGGGAGCGGTATGCTGGTAAGTCTCACCCGTCTGCTTCAGAAGGGAGTGCGCACCACGGTCGGGCTCGTCAGTTCCACTGTCGGTACCGGCATCTTCTGCGATATGGTGACCGGCGACCAGTATCTCTCCATTATACTTGCCGGCAGCCTCTACAAGGAACTGTACAGGGAAAAAGGCTATGAAAGCAGGCTGCTGAGCCGTACCATAGAAGATTCTGCTACGGTCTGTTCAGTGCTCATTCCGTGGAACTCCTGCGGAATGACCCAGGCAACCATCCTCAAGGTTGCGACTGTGGAGTATATGCCTTTCTGTCTATTCAATATCATTTCTCCGCTTATGTCCATAATAGTTGCGATGATTGGCTGGGGCATCAGGAAAAGAAGTGTTACAGAACGGTGAACATTACGGACATTATTGTGTATCTGCCAAATAATTAATATCTTTGCAGGCGTTTTTGAGCGGAAACTCGCGGACAGTCCGTGAGAATTGCCTGATTTTGATTATTAACCAACGATATATTAAAGTTTCATTTATGTTAATTTCGAGAAGAAAAGTCGCCATAAGCCTGATTACTGCTGCCGTGGCTATTTTGTCTGTAACGTCCTGTGGTTCAACCAAAGACATAACCTACCTTCAGGACAAGGTTTTGAACAATCCTGTGGAACTTGAGAAGAATGCAGGTATCATAATTGAACCTAAGGATATGTTGTCCATAGTCGTCAATTCAAGAACACCTGAACTTGCTCCTATGTTCAACCTTCCTCTCGTAAATATCAATGCCGGTTCTGACACATCTTCAGGATCTCAGAGAATCTCCTGCTACGCCGTCGATGAAGAAGGCTGCATCAATTTTCCTGTGCTCGGCAAACTCAAGATTTCCGGTATGACCAGGTGGGAGTGTGCGGAATTCATCAAAAAGGAATTGATCAAGAACAAATACCTTGATGACCCGATCATCACGATTGAGTTTACCAATTTCAAGATTTCCGTTCTCGGGGAAGTGAAGAACCCCGGAACCTTCAGCATCAACGGTGACAGGTTGACGATTCTCCAGGCCATAAGCCTTGCAGGTGACCTGACCCTTTTCGGCCAGAGAAAGAATGTGTCCGTAATCCGTGAGAACAGCGGAGAAAGGACAATCTACCAGCTGGATCTGACCAGCACCAGTCTTTTCCAGAGTCCGGCATATTACCTCAAGCAGAACGACATCATCTATGTGGAACCTTCCGACATCAAGAAGCGTCAATCGACTGTGGATGACAAGGCATTGAGAATCACAAGTATAGCACTTTCTTCAAGTTCAGTGGTCGTGTCTATAGCCACTCTGATTTCAACTTTGGTCATGAGAGCCAAATAGTCCAGTTCATAAACGAAACCAATCCAAATCAAGATTATGGAAGAACTCAACAAGAATACACAGAACTTCACCTCAAGCCAGGAGAACGATGAGGTTCAGTTCTCGATTTCAGATATTCTGTCAATTTTTGTACAGCACAAATGGTGGATGGTTGCCGGAGTGGCAATCTGCCTTGCGGCTGCCTGCTTCTACCTTTACAAGACTCCGTCAACCTATGTACGCAGTGCGAAACTCATAGTCGATGAGAGTCAGCAGGATGCGGCAGTGAGAAACCTTTCCTCCTTTTCCGGTGGCGGAATGCGTCTGAGGAACACCGTAGCCGTGGAGAACGAAATGGAGGCTTTCACCTCTCCGGACCTTATGAAAATGGTGGTGGAAAGGAACAATCTCCAGACTTCTTACACGGAACACCAGTTCCTCAGGTCAGTTGAACTCTATGCCAACTGTCCATTCGAGATGGTACTTGCCGGTGACAATCCTACAGGTTCCTTCTCTTTCCTTGTGAAGAAAGTATCAGACAACAGTTTCGAACTGAGCAAGTTCAGGGTCGGGCAGGACAAACTTGACGGTTCTGTCACCGGTCGTCTCAACGACACCATCTCCACCCCTGCAGGAAGGCTTGTACTCGTTCCGACGCTGGGGCTTGACAACTGGAAGAACGATATCACCATCTCTTGGGTGAATTCTATGGCTAAGGCCAAGGCTCTGACATCCAGACTTTCCGCAGACATCTCCAGCAAGGAATCCACAGTGGTGGTGCTCAGCTACAACGATAAATTTCCTTCACGTGCCGAAAACATACTCTCATCACTCATCGATGTTTACAATGAGGTCTGGCTCTATGAGAAAAACCGTGCGGCCAGAAACACCAGCACATTCATCACGGAGCGTCTTGCAATCATCGAGAATGAACTCGGCGGCATAGAAGGACAGCTCAAGAATTTCAAATCCGCCAACAATTTCACCGATATCAGGGCTGTGGCACAGCAGTATCTGGAAGAGTCATCCACCTATGCCGGTAAACTTTTCGAGGTCAACAATCAGCTTTCAATTGCAGGATTCATAAAGGACTATCTCAACGACCCCGCACATCAAACCGACCTCATACCTTCCAATCTCGGACTGATGGGCAACAGTGTGGACGGTCAGATTACCGAATACAACAAACTCATTCTTCAGAGAGACCGCTACAAGAACGTCGGAAGTTCCAACCCTCTCGTAGCTGACGTGAATGCCGCCATAGTTTCTCTGCGCAGCGCAATCCTCCGTTCAATTGACAATCTGATTGCGACTCTTTCCCTCGAAGCCTCCAGCCTCAAGCAGCAGGAAGACCAGATTCTCCGCCGCATTTCTTCAAGTTCCGGTCAGGAGTATGAACTGCTCTCTATGCAGCGTCAGCAGAAAGTGAAGGAGAGTCTCTACATCTTCCTTCTTCAGAAGAGGGAGGAGAACGAAATTACGGCACTCGTCAATGTCGGCAACACAAGAGTCATTATGCGTCCGAACGGTTCCCCTTCCCCAGTGTCGCCTAAGAGGTCTATGATTCTTCTGATTGCTATCGTGCTCGGTATCGGAATACCGTTCGCCTGGTTCTTCCTCCGTATCTTCCTTGATATGACAGTGAAGACAAGGGCTGACCTTTCCCGGCTCAGGGTGCCATTCCTCGCCGAGGTTCCGTTCTCCAAGATTGTCAAGAAAAAGTTCGGGTTCGTTTCCAAGAAGAAGAATGAGACAGAATCCTGCAAGATTCTCGTCAAACCTGGCAAGAGGGATATGATGAACGAGGCCTACAGGGTGCTCAGAACCAACCTCGACCTTATGATGGGCAAAAAGGGAAGCAAGGTTGTGATGCTTACTTCTTTCAATCCGAGTGCAGGTAAGACCTTCACTTGTATCAATGTTGCCGCTTCGATGGCAATCAAGCCTTCCAAAGTGATAATGATTGACCTCGACCTGAGGAAGGGTTCTCTCGGGAAGAGCCTCAATATTGATGCTCAAGTCGGCATTTCATCCTATCTCAACGGGGACATTGACAGCATAGATTCAGTCATCACCGAGGTATCCAAAAATCTCTACTGTATACCTGTAGGGGTTCTTCCTCCTAACCCGACCGAACTCCTGCTTTCTGATCGCCTTCCTCAGTTGCTTGATTCACTCAAGAATACATACGACTATATCTTCATTGACTGTCCTCCTATCGAGATTGTGGCAGACTCTTCTATTGTCACTCAGTATACAGATGTAACTATCTTCGTGACAAGGGCAGGTCTGCTTGACAAGAGGGTACTTCCAAAAATCAACGAACTTTACGATCAAAATCGTTTCAACCATATGTGCTTCATACTCAATGGCGTAGAAATGGCATACAAGCCTTACGCAAAGTCCGGTAACGGTTATGGCTATGGTTATGGCTATGGTTACGGTTACGGGTACGGCTATGGTTACGGATACGGCAATTCTGATGAAGATTCAGGAAAACAAAAGAAATAGCAAATGTTTGATTTTCTGAAAAAGCGTTATTCATTGGCGGAGTCTGGTGTTTTGTCAGGCTCCGTCGATGCTCATTCCCATATCCTCTTCGGAGTGGATGACGGAGCAAGTCACAGGGAGGATGCCCTTGCTATGCTTGAATACGAAGAAACTCTCGGAGTGAGGGAAGTGTGGTGCACACCTCATATTATGGAGGACGTACCTAATACGACTGAAGAATTGCAGAAGCGTTTTGAATTGCTTAAGTCTCTCTATAAGGGAAATATCCAGTTGCATCTGGCTGCTGAGTATATGTTGGATACACTTTTTCTGGACCGGCTCAAGAAGAGGGATCTTCTGTTGCACAGGGATGGTTGGCTGCTGATAGAGACCTCCGCCAATAATCCCCCCTTGAACCTTTTTTCATCCCTCTCGCTGTTGAGAATGACCGGAATCACCCCCATATTGGCACACCCTGAACGCTACCGCTATCTCCAGAAAACTGATTATCAGAAACTGATTGCAGACGGAGTGAAACTTCAGCTGAATCTTTCGTCCCTGACCGGTTATTATGGCCTGACAGCCAAGGACAAGGCAGAATGGCTGCTTGAAAATGATATGTACGCCACTTTCGGATCTGACTGCCACAGGGTCAAGGGAATCAAAGAACAATATGGGAGAAAGGCCCTGACAAGTGCAACGATAGAAAAGTTATCGCTACTTGCAAGGTGTCAATAGTCTCTCATTATAAGGTAATAAAACATTTTAGTTTTGGAATTGATACAATTTCGCATAGGCGGAATTTGAGGAGGTTACAATGCCGAATATTTCACAGAGGGCTTGCGATATGCCTTCATCACCAATCAGGAAACTTTTTCCTCTTGCCGAAAAGGCAATGCAGAGGGGAATCAAAATCTACAGGCTCAATATTGGACAGCCGGACATCGAAACACCCCGGGAGGGTCTTGATGCCTTGCGCAATATAGACAGGAAAGTTCTTGAATACAGTCCCAGCGACGGATTCCGTTCCTTAAGGGAGAAACTTGTCGCATATTACGACCAGTATCAAATCAAAGTCACGGCGGATGAGATTATCATCACCACAGGAGGCAGCGAGGCAGTGCTCTTTGCCTTTATGGCCTGTCTGAATCCCGGTGATGAAATCATTGTGCCTGAGCCAGCCTATGCCAACTATATGGCTTTTGCAGTGTCCGCAGGTGCAGTTATCAAGCCGGTGGTATCGACAATTGAAGAGGGATTCGCGCTTCCTCATATTGAAGACATTGAAAAACTCATTACGCCCAAGACCAAGGGCATACTTATCTGCAATCCGAACAATCCGAGCGGTTATCTTTACACCCGCAAAGAGATGAATCAGATTCGGGACCTTGTGCTCAAACACGACCTGTTCCTTTTCTCGGACGAAGTTTACAGGGAATTCATCTACACCGGTTCCCCATACATTTCAGCCTTCCATCTGCAGGGAATAGAAGACCACGTGGTTCTGATTGATTCCGTATCAAAGAGATATAGTGAATGCGGCATAAGGATAGGAGCACTCTTGACAAAGAACCGGGAGGTGCACGATTCCGTGATGAAGTTCTGTCAGGCGCGTCTTTCACCCCCTCTCATAGGTCAGATAGTGGCAGAAGCATCTTTGGATGCGTCCAGGGAATATTCTATGCGTACTTATGAAGAGTATATTGAGAGACGCAACTGTCTCGTGGATATGCTCAATAAGATTGACGGCGTGTATTCCCCAATTCCTATGGGGGCATTCTACACGGTTGCCCGTCTGCCGATTGACGATTCCGACCGTTTCTGTGCCTGGCTGCTTGAGGAGTTCAGCTATGAAGGGCAGACTGTGATGCTGGCTCCTGCCTCAGGTTTCTATACGGACGGCAACAGGGGCAGGAATGAGGTCCGCATCTCTTATACTCTATGTAAGGATGAATTGAAAAAGGCTTTGAAAGTGCTTGAAGAAGCATTGAAAGTATATCCGGGGAGGGTAATCTGATTTGTCAATCTGATGAAAAAGTATCTGAAATGGTTTATTGGTGAGGTGGCAGGATTCAGGTGGACCTATATTGCAGTCCTTCTGTTTCAGCTTGTCGCGGTGGCCATTTCGCTTGTCTATGTGTGGCTGAGCAAGGAACTGGTGGACACTGCCGTGGACCATTTCAACGGGGCTTTTTCAGAAAAACGGCTTGTTGTTCTGGCTGTCTTGTTTGCTGTAGTCACGTTTTCCCGCCCTCTGATTGCATCCCTCAAATCCTATCTGCAGTCCAAGATGAGCGTGGCTATGACCAATTCGCTCAGACAGAGATTGTTCGATGATATGCTTTCGGTCAGCGGGGATGTGGGCAGAAAATATCATTCCGGTGATATGATCAACAGGATGGAGTCCGATGTGTCCTCAGTCACGACGGCGTTTTGCTCTGCAGTTCCCAATCTGTTCTGGGCAGGCTGTCAGTTCGCGGCAGCATTTGCCTGTGTCCTGTATGTCAATGTGAGTCTGGCTTTGATTCTCGTATTCGTGTTGCCTTTTGCGGTACCTGCCGGAAAATTCATTATGAAGAGAGTGAGGAATCTTACCCTGCACATCAAGAGTAGCGATTCCAAGATTCAGTCCCATATTCAGGAGTCCATCCAGCATCTGACGCTGATACGTACCTTGGAATACACAGCCGGCAGTTCAGAAATGCTGGGCGAGTTGCAGGACGAGAATTATTCACGCAATCTCAAGCGTATCAGTTTCAGCATTCTTGCCCGGATTCTTATGTCTTTGGCATTTAATGCCGGATATATGATTGCCTTTCTGTGGGGTGTGAAAGGGATTGCGACGGGAGCCGTAACTTATGGTCTTATGACTGCCATTCTGCAATTGGTTGGACAGCTTCAAAGACCTCTGCTGCAGGCAAGTGACAACCTGCCGAGCCTGCTTCACAGCACAGCATCCATCGACAGGCTGGTGGAAATGGAAGAGCTGCCTAAGGAAGACATAGGGAATTCTCTTCAGCTCCGAAGTCCTGCTGGAGTAAGGGTGAAGGATTTGTCTTTCCGCTATCCGGATGGAGAAGACCAGGTCATTGAGCACCTGTCATTCGATTTCAAGCCGGGAAGCCGCGTGGCGATAACCGGAAGGACGGGAATTGGCAAGACCACCCTCTTGAAACTGATGCTGGCATTGTCCAAACCTTGTTCTGGAAGCATTGAGTTGTATTCGGAAGGAGAATCCTTTCCCGCCACTCCTGAGACCCGTTGCAATTTTGCATACGTGCCTCAGGGCAACACCCTCTTCAGCGGTACGGTCCGGGACAATCTGCTGATGGGGGACAGAAATGCAGACGAAAGGAGGATGCGTGAGGCTTTGCACATTGCTGCCGCCGATTTCGTTTTTGACCTGCCTGATGGCCTGGACACCATCTGTTCGGAGGCCGGGGGAGGACTCTCTGAGGGACAGGCTCAGCGTATAGCCGTGGCCAGAGGTCTGCTTCGTTCCGGAAGCATATTGCTGCTGGATGAATTCAGTTCCGCCCTTGATCCGGGTACAGAGGAGCAGATGCTTGAACGACTCACTGCAAAAGAGGGGCTATGTGGTGGCAAGACAATGATTTTCATTACACATCGGGAGTCCATACTGAACTTTTGTGATTCAGAACTGAATCTGGGTTGAGTCCCGACTGCATCCCCTCAATTCAGTTTCATTACTGCCTTTCCGACTTTTCCATCCACAACCACAACCAGGTCCGATTCAACTCTTACGTGGCGCAGGAAATGGCTTTCATAAATTGCCGGCATTGAGTCAAAACTTTCAGTATCACATATTTCGCCCGCTCTGGCAAATTCATTGACATTGACGTAGCCTGCATTGGCAGAAGTCATATTCTGGAAAAAATGCGTGCCCTGGCTCGGCTCCACCCTGAAATCATCGAGGGAACATTCCACAATCACCTTTGCTTCCGAGATGTCGCTCCATTTGACGGGCACTCCCAGACTATCTACGCTCGAACCCCAACGGCCATAGCCTATCAGTATGTAATTGCACCGTTCCTTTCTCATTTTCGCATTCAGGGCTGTGAGTTCAGCAGCCATCTCCCTTGTGCGCATCTTGTCGAAATGCTCCTTGCGGAGATATATGATATCCCTGATTCCCGGTATGGTACCCGGACCGATTGCACATTCCGACCTGAGGAATGCTCCTTCTTCCTCCACACGGCTCCAATCCACTTCACTGTACATCCCGTCAATGGATATAGGCCTGATTTGCAAGATATTGAATGTGGCAGGATTATCCGCAGGTTCAGCTGCAAATTCCATTTCTATGTCGCAGTTCACCTCGGATTTCAGTATCTCCAGCAGGTTGTCTATGATATCTGCAAGAGGAAAACTGCGGTATTTGAGGATTCTGGCAAAAGTCACATATTTCGGACCGGCAGGCGCAGTTGAATCCACCATCCTCATATTTTCCATATCGTAGGTCGAAGCGACATATTTCAGAGAGGAAAATTTGCCGCAGTCTCCGATGGGAATCCGTTCAAGATTCACGGCATCATCCACGCTGGTTTTGAATGTCTCAGGCTTGAGGTTCAATGCAAGCATAGATGACTGAGTCTGTGTGATTGCAAGTTCAGGTGTTGAAGTCTGGAGTATATTGCGGGGATATTTAGGGGAAAATCTCAGCACCATATCCCCGTCCACAACGGCTTTACCCAGTCCGTATGCAAGTTTAACTATTCCGTCCTCAGGCTTTTCGTTGCCCACAGGATAGAAATTGACGGATCTGGCCACTCCTGATGCAGTCGGGAACCAATATCCCTGTTCCTCCTTTCCGCAAATCTCCTGAATGACCACCGCCATTTTCTCCTCAGAAATCACATTTGCCGTAGAAAGAACGTAACCTCTTGAAGATGAGAAATATATGGATGCATATACGGATTTTATAGCCTTGCTCAACAAGCGCAATTGCTGGTCTTCATTTTCCGTGTGGGGAATCATATAGGTGGAATACACTCCTGCAAAAGGCTGGTAATAGGAGTCTTCCAACTTGGACGAGGACCTGATTGCAAGAGGCTTGTGCACGGTGCGGATGAAAACTCTCAGAGATTCCGTCAATTCTGCTGGCAAGGTGGATGCCACAAATTCGGAGAGTATTTCAGAATCGCTTATGTCAGAGCTGATTACATACTGAAGCCCGTTCTCCACAATGAAGCGGTCGAACCAGTCTGTGGTTATGACAATGGTGCGTGGCACTGTGATGCGCACGTCCTCCCATTTGTCATAGAGGTCGTATTTGTGAAGTATATGGTTCAAAAAGGCCAATCCCCGTGCCTTTCCTCCCAAAGATCCGTCTCCGAGCCGGGCAAAACGTATGGTGTCGTTGTAGTTCTCATTGTCGAACTTTGCAATCACTCCCGTTCCCTGGTTTTCGCGGTAGTCGTGAATCATCCTGTAATTGTTCACCCTTATACTTTCCACATCGTTGAATTCATCTGTGGAGAGTTGGCGGAAATGGTCTGCAAGGGAGAAGAAACCTCGTGCATAGAGCCATCTGGAGATGTAGTTCCTTTCGCAAAGGTCAATCAGGGCCTTGTCGGGGATGGTTTTCATTATCTCCTCGAAATCCTTGAGGTCGCGTCCCCGAGCTATGATTGCTCCCGTTTCAGGGTCAGGCACTACGAAATCGCCGAATCCGAAACGTTCCCCTATATATTCGCTCAGTTCGTGAGTCAGCGTTTTGGAGGTCTTGAGTATGAATCCGGCTCCCAGTTCTTCTGCTCTTTCCCTCATACTTTCCTGCGAGGACTGCATCAGGAAGGGCAGGGTGGGGTCTTCTGAATGGACCAGTTGGCAGAGTTTGAGGCCGGCATCGTATTTTTCCTTGTCTGGCCTTTCTCCGTGGTGGATGACGAAACCTATGTCTGAAATCACTCCCAACAGATGGTCCGAATAACGGCGGTAGAGTTCAAGGGCATCGTCGTAGCAGGTTGCAAGCAGGATTTTGGGCCTGGATCTCTTGCGTTGGATCTGCTGCTCTTCGTTGAGCGTGTCCCTGATGGCAGCATTGTTCTGCTGTAGTACAAGTTTGTAGAGTATAGGGAGATAAGTGGAATAGTATCTCACCGAGTCTTCGATCAGAAGTATGGCCCGGGCCCCCATCTCAAGTATGTCGTGGTCGGCATTAAGGCTGTCTTCCAGGAGCTTGATGATGGCGATTATGACATCCGTATTGTTGTCCCAGCAGAAGACATAATCTATGAGTGAGGCCTCCCTCTGACCGATTCTGCGGTAGATTTCTTTCGAAAACGAACAGAGCAGGACAATGGGCGTGGACGGTGAAATGGCCTTGGTCTGGGCGGCAAAGTCGAATACATCCACCTTGCCCAGGTTGTACATCGTGATGATGAGGTCGTAATTCTGCCCGGCTGAAAGTTTGACCAGCGCTTCCATCGGAGTCCCGGCCCTTTCTATGGAAGGAGGGTTACTGAGGTTAAGTTCGGAATATTCCTTAGTGATTTTGAATTCGATATGTCCGTCCTCTTCCAGTGAAAAACTGTCGTAACTGTTGCAGACCAGGAGAATTTTCCTGATTCGCCTCGACATCAGCCCCTCTGAGCCAGTCCTGTCTGTTGTCATAAATGTTCAATTATACCAAACCCTGTTCCACCATTGCGTTGGCAACTTTGATGAAACCAGCCAGGTTTGCGCCTTTGACATAATCTGTGTAACCATCCTCACATTTGCCGTATTCGGTGCAGGAGCGGTGAATGTCCGACATAATCCTGTGCAGTTCTGAGTCCACCTTCTCTGCAGTCCATTTGTAGCGTATCGAGTTCTGGGTCATTTCCAGACCTGAAGTGGCCACTCCGCCGGCATTTGAAGCCTTGCCCGGAGAATAGAGTATGCGGTTCTTCTTGAACACTGCTATTGCATCAGGAGTGGAAGGCATATTCGCACCTTCTGCCACACAGAAGCATCCGCCTTTGATAAGATTCTCGGCATCAGCAAGTTCAATTTCGTTCTGAGTCGCACAAGGAAGGGCAATGTCGCAGGCAATCTTCCAAGGCCTTTCGCCAGGATAGTAAACTGCTGAAGGATATTTCTCCGCATATTCCCTGATTCGGCCTCTCTTCACGTTCTTGAGCTGGAATACATATTTGAGCTTTTCCTCGTCAAGTCCTTCCTTGTCATATATGAAACCATCAGAGTCTGAAAGGGTTACTACTTTTGCTCCAAGTTTCATCGCTTTTTCTGCTGCATACTGGGCCACATTTCCGGAACCGGACACCAGAACGGTCTTCCCTTCAAAAGATTCTCCTCTTGTGCCGAGCATTTCCTGTGCGAAGTAGCAGAGTCCGTAGCCGGTGGCCTGTGGTCTGAGAAGACTGCCTCCCCAGTTCTGCCCTTTGCCAGTGAGCGTGCCTGTGAACTCGTCGCGGAGCCTCTTGTACTGACCGAAGAGGTAGCCCACTTCACGTCCGCCCACTCCTATGTCTCCAGCAGGAACATCGGTGTCTGGTCCGATATGTCTCTGAAGCTCAGTCATAAAACTCTGGCAGAAGCGCATAACTTCCGCATCTGACTTGCCCCTCGGGCTGAAATCTGAACCACCCTTGGCACCACCCATAGGCAGGGTCGTGAGGGCATTCTTGAAAGTCTGCTCGAAAGCAAGGAATTTCATTATGCTCAGGTTTACGCTCGAATGGAAGCGGATTCCTCCCTTGTAGGGACCTATGGCGCTGTTCATCTGCACCCTGAAGCCTCTGTTGATGTGGATTTCACCCCTGTCGTCCATCCACGGGACACGGAACATAATCACCCTTTCAGGCTCGGTCATTCTCTCAAGTATTTTTTCGTCCATAAGGTGGGGGTAGTCGCAGATGTATTCCGCAACGGAATCAACAACTTCCTTGACTGCCTGATGAAACTCAGCTTCGCCCGGATTTCTGGCGATGAGGCCTGCCATAAATCTGTCGGCATAGTCTTTAGCAAATTTTTCCATAGTACTAACCACTTTATAATAGTATTTTTATCAATATGCCCTTGAAAATGTGTGTTTTCTGAAAGACACATCCTTGCAAATTTATGAAAAATATTTTTTATTATTGCGAAGCAATTTGACGCAGGTTATTTTTTGAGGATTACAAAATGAAATACAGAGTCTTGATTGTTGTTGCAACAGCATACCTTATGGCCGCCTGTGCCTGCGGAACAGGGTTGAAGAACGGGGACCTGGTCTTTGTCGGAGAAAACGGATCGGCATTCTCTTCTGCCATTGCTGAATCCACCTCGGATTCCGAAGGTATCAGCTGGGTGCACGTGGGGATAATCGAGGTTCAGGAAGACAGTATTTTTGTCATTGAAGCGGAACCTCGGAATGGGGTCAGGCGTCTGCCTCTGGCCGGGTTTGTGGCAGAACAGGACGGTGCCGTTCTCAAATATATGCGTCTGAAAACGGATTTTGCTGCAGATGAAGCCATTGCCCGTGCAAAATCCAGAATAGGGGAGCCTTACGACTGGTATTACCTTCCAGACAATGGGCGTTGCTATTGCTCGGAATTGGTGTATGATTCCTATCTTGATGAGGCCGGTGCCCATATTTTCCCCGCTGAGTCTATGTCATTCCGGGATGCTGACGGACAAATGCCCCAATTCTGGATCAGCCTGTTCGCTGCTTTGGGCTGTGAAGTGCCGGAAGGGGAGAAGGGCACAAACCCGGACTCAATGGCTGAATCCGGGTTGCTGTATGAAGTTTTTCTTGATCAGTTCTGAAAGGAACTCAGGTCGAGGGGCTATTTTTCTGCGAGACAGAAGTCCAAATCTTTGGTAAGTTGCTCCTTGTCAAGTTTCTGCCCGATGAAGACCAATTTCTGCATCCTGTCTCCATAGACCGGGTCCCAGTCCTTCCTGAAATCAGGGTCCTGGCGGGCAATTTCCTCAAGGTCTTCTTCAGGAGCTGTGGCGTACCACTTTCCTGCTGCCTTGAGCTGGAACTGGCGGCCTGCCTGTTCGAATAGCCAGGACATATCCGTGTCGTCTGTGAAATAGCACAAGCCTTTGGCCCTGATGATGTTGTGAGGCCATTTCTTGGCTACGAAACTGTCGAAGCGGTTCATGTCGAAGGGCTGGCGGCGGCAATATACGAAGGTGCCAATGCCATATTCTTCCACTTCTCCGCCTTCGTGGTCGTGGTGGTGATGATGATGGTGGTGCCCTTCTTCGTGTTCCTCGTGCTCGTGATGCCCGTGCTCGTGCCCGTGTTCGTGCTCCTCGTGTTCGTGCTCCTCGTGTTCGTGTTCCTCGTGTTCGTGTCCGTGGTGGTGTGCGTCCTCATCCTCCTCTTCATCGGGATGTTCGTCGTAAGGACTCTCGATACCCTTCATCCATCCGGCTGAGAGGCAGGTGGCATCATAGTCAAACAGGCCTGTATTCAGAAGTTTATCAAGATCCACATCTGCATAATTGCACTCGATAATTTCTGCCTTTGGCTGCAATTCCCTGATTATCTGCTTGATGCGGGCCAACTCTTTAGGCGAAACATCAGCTGCCTTATTCAGCAGTACAATATTGCAGAACTCGATTTGCTGGATTATGAGGTTTTCAATGTCCTCTTCATCTATGTTCTTCATAACCAGAGTGTCTCCGCAGTCGAATTCGCTCTGCATCCTCATCGCGTCCACCACCGTGGCAATGCAGTCCAGACGGCAGGTACCGTATTTGGTATAGAGTCCTCCGAGGGAAGGAATGGAACAGATGGTCCTGGCTATAGGTTCCGGTTCGCAGATTCCGCTCGCCTCAATTACCACATAGTCGAATTTTCCGGTCCTCGTGAGTTCGTAGAGCTGTTCTATCAGGTCTGTCTTTAGCGTACAGCAGATGCATCCGTTCTGCAATGCCACCAAGCTCTCGTCCTTCTTGCCCACAACTCCTCCTTTCTGAATCAGGTCCGCATCTATGTTAACCTCTCCTATATCATTAACTATCACTGCGAAACGTATGCCTTTGCGATTGTTCAGAATCCTGTTCAGCAGGGTGGTCTTGCCGCTTCCGAGGTAACCTGTGAGCAGCAGTACTCGAATTTCTTTGTTTTCCATAATATATTTCTGTTTTACTTATTACCCCATAATCATTAAAAATGCCTAATTTTGCGGTCCCTGTCAAATTGGCAGAAAAATTTTACAAAAATACAAAAATATGCCCAAGAAAGAAGCAGTGGAACAGATGTTCGACAACATAGCCCCGGAATATGATGCACTTAACCATATCCTGTCCCTTGATATTGACAGGCTGTGGAGACGGAGGGCAGTGCGCAAAGCCATTGACAAAGACCAGGATGTATCAGTTCTGGATGTGGCTTGCGGAACGGGAGATTTTTCCATAGCACTCGCCCGCTACAGTTCCCGTGCGAAGGTGACAGGAGTGGACATATCCGAGGGAATGCTCGCCGAGGGGAGGGAAAAGGTCTCAAAGGCAGGCCTGGATGAAAGAATCGGGATGCTGACGGGGGATTGCGAAAGCCTGCCATTCGGGGACGGGGTTTTCGATGCTGTATGTGTCGGATTCGGAGTGCGCAATTTTGAGCATCGTGACGCCTGCCTCAAAGAGATGCGCAGGGTTCTGAAACCCGGCGGAAAACTTGTCGTTCTCGAACTTTCAGTTCCCCGCACACCTGTAATAAGGTCGTTTTACAAATTCTATTTCACCCATATACTTCCATATCTGGGAGGCAAGGTTTCGGGCAACAGGGCAGCATACAAATATCTGCCGGCTTCGGTACTTAATTTCCCGATGCCGGCAGAATTCAAGACTGAACTGTCTTCAGCTGGCTTCCGCAGAATTGTACATCATTCCCTCACATTCGGAATATGCCGGATGTACACTGCAGTTAATTGATCAGAACCATCTGTAGGCGTTGAAGCCCACTGCAATCAGAATAGACATAATGAAGGTCGCCATCACGAGTATCGGCAGATATTTGTCCAGCTCTCCGTCACTTTTTTTCCACGCCCCGTTCAGATGTATGACATAGAGTGGGAGAGTAAGCAGGAAGAGGCAGTGCCACCAGTCGAAGATTCTTAGTCCGAATACATAGACCACCATCATTACCCAAGCTCCGCATATCAGCAGGGTCTGATAGATTCTGGCTTTTCTTTCTCCAAGTTTGATTGCTACGGTCACCCTTGTGGCAGCATCCGTTTTCATGTCCCTTATGTTATTGACATTCAGTACCCCCACGCTGAAAAGCCCTATGGATGAAGCCGGCAGCAGCAAAAACCAGGACGGAATCTCGTGAGCCACAATGAAATAGGAGCCGAGCACCGTTGCAAGTCCGAAGAATATGAACACCGCTATGTCTCCGTGTCCGCGATAACCGTAGGGATGGCTGCCGAGGGTATATCTCATCGCTGCGGTAATGGCGAATACTCCGAGAATGAGTAACATAACCGGCTCCAGTTTCATCAGAGTGCCGAAGGAATGCCATATCATTGCAAGACCGCTGATACAGCTGGCCGCAACCCAGAATACCACCATCCTCCGGTAATCCTTGTCTGCAAGGGAACCGTAGGAATATTGCGGACCCTGGCGGTCTTCCCGGTCGGTTCCGTGAATGAAGTCTCCGTATTCATTCGATACATTGGTGAGGATTTGCAGACAGATGGCGGTCAGGGCCACAAGCAGGGCAGTGACAGGATTGATGTGATAGTCTGCTGCAGCAAGTCCCACTCCGGTAATTATGCCTGCCAGAGACAGGGGCAGGGTTCTGAAACGGCAGGATGTGAGGTAGCATTGGAATTTTCCCATAATTTCTTCTTTTTAATATTGTGCGGTCACGGTGAAATTGCGGTCCGCATTTCGTTTCCATTTCACGAAGATAGGCATAAACGGGTGTTCCGTCAAATAAATTTGATGAAAACAGGAATTATGTCTATCTTTGCAGCCGTTTCGGACTGATTGGTGCCGGACAGAGTGCTTGATTAAGGAATCATATACGGATTCTGAACCTCTTAAAAAACAAGAAAAATGAAAGGAAAAAATGTATCGGTTTCCTTTATGCTATTGGGAATCGTGTTCTGTGTCTGCCTGATTTTAGGCAATCTTCTCGCTGTAAAACAGATTGAATTCGGTAAGATCAACCTTACCTGCGGTATTCTGATTTTCCCTGTGTCTTACATCATAAATGACTGTATAGCAGAGGTTTGGGGATTCAAGAAGGCGCGTCTGGTCATATGGACGGGATTCGTGATGAATTTCTTTTTCGTGGCTATGTGCGCCCTTGCCGACTGGATTCCTGGAGCCCCTTACTGGACAATGGACGAGGGCTTCCACCAGATTTTCGGACTTGCACCACGTGTGGCTGCGGCTTCCTTTGTGGCCTTTCTCGTGGGCTCCTTCTCCAACGCATACATAATGTCCAGGATGAAGGTGGCAAGCGCGGGAAGGCATTTCACCTTGAGGGCTGTGGTTTCCACTCTGGTGGGGGAGAGCCTGGATTCGATGATTTTCTTCCCCGTGGCTTTGGGCGGAATTGTACCGGCAGGCAATCTTGCCCTTCTGGTGTTGTCCCAGGCTGTATTCAAGACTCTCTACGAGTTCCTGGTGCTGCCTCTGACCACCTGGGTCGTAGCTCGGGTAAAAGAGCGCGAAGGAGAGGACGTTTTCGACAGGAATATTTCGTATAATATATTCAAGGTATCTGATTTATAATATGGCAGAAGGAAGAGAAATGGAGGGCCTTCAGGCTCTCGGCGCAAAGACAAAATACAGTCAGGACTATGACCCGTCGGTCTTGGAGACATTCATAAACAGGCATCAGGACAATGACTATTGGGTGCAGTTCAATTGCCCGGAATTCACCAGTCTGTGTCCGATTACAGGGCAGCCGGATTTTGCCGAAATACGCATTTCCTATATCCCTGACGTGAAGATGGTGGAGTCCAAAAGCCTGAAACTCTATCTTTTCAGTTTCCGCAACCACGGAGATTTTCACGAGGACTGCGTGAACAAGATAATGAAGGACCTCATCCGTCTGATGGATCCCAAGTATATCGAGGTTACGGGTATATTTACCCCGAGAGGCGGCATTTCCATCTATCCTTATGCAAACTACGGCCGTCCGGGTACCAAGTACGAAGAAATGGCCACTCAGCGTCTTGTGAACAGGGTTATGTAACAGTGAACAGGCAGAATTGGCTCTAGGCCTGACAAGTTTTTGGGGGATGTGTCGGATATATTGTTCAACATATCTCCCAATTTTTATATCTTTGCAAATCATTCACCGGGCTATGCCCTTTTTGGACTACACTGATGAAAAAAGTTCTATCCTTTTCAGTCTTTCTCCTGCTTGGACTCATTGTGTCCCAGTTCCTTCCTTCATTTGCAGGAGAACATTTCCATACCGTGAAGACGGTCACCGATTCGCTCCTGTATGTCTGCCTTGCCTTCATTATGATCAATGTCGGTAGGGACTTTGAAGTGGACAAGAAACGCTGGAAATCCTATGCCAAAGACTATCTCGTGGCTATGATTGCCGCAGCAATGCCGTGGTTGCTCATAGCTCTCTACTACATTTTCGTGCTCTTCCCAAGTACTCAGTGGGGAAACGGAGAATTGTGGAAGGAGACCCTGTTGCTCAGCCGTTTTGCCGCACCGACCTCAGCCGGAATCCTTTTCACTATGCTGGCCGCACTCAAACTCAAGTCCAGCTGGATGTACAAGAAAATCCAGGTACTTGCCATATTTGACGACCTGGACACCATCCTGCTTATGATTCCGTTGCAGATTGCGATGATAGGGATGAAGTGGCAGATGGCTGCGATACTGATTGTGGTAATCGCCCTGATTGTTTTCGGATGGAAAAAGATGGACCACTACAAGATGAAACAGGACTGGAAAGCCATTCTCATCTATTCCGTACTTGTGATAGTCTTCACCCAGGGTGTTTATCAGATTACCGAATACTATCTCGGTGAGCACGAAGGAATTCACATCGAGGTGCTGCTGCCTGCCTTCATACTTGGAGTTGTGATGAAGACCAGACATATCGACAGCAAGGTGGAGGAAAATGTGGCAACAGGCATTTCCTATATCTTCATGTTCCTGGTTGGAGTGAGTATGCCTCAGTTCATAGGCGTGGATATGTCAGCAATGGCCGGCGGTGAGCATAACCTTGTGGGTTCCCTGCCGATGATGTCCTGGGGAACCATTGCCTTCCACGTGGTTATGGTCTCCCTGTTGTCCAATATAGGAAAACTGATGCCTTTGGCCTTCTACCGCGACCGTAAATTCAGCGAGAGACTGGCTCTTTCAGTGGGAATGTTCACAAGGGGAGAGGTCGGAGCCGGTGTGATTTTCATCGCACTCAGCTATGGCCTTGGAGGACCTTTGCTGCTGATTTCGGTGCTCACAATTGTGCTCAACCTCATTCTGACCGGAGGCTTCGTGTTGATAGTCAAGAAATTGGCTTTGAAGACCTATAAGCAGGACGAAGACTAATTGACATATCTGATTGAGCAGTCGATGGCGATATAGGGATTGAAATCTTCGCCCAGGTGCGCCTCGAGGACCTTGATGCTGCGCTCTTTTGTGGCCTTGTTGAGTTGCTTGATATTCTTGATTTCCTCAATGAATCCCGGAATCTGGTCCGCCCGCACCATCGTGAGGGCCGGTTTCAGCACGCAGGACACAGGCATATAGACTCCATTCCCCCTGTCCCGGGCTTCGCAGCGTATCACTTCGCCTTCCTTTGAGAACAACTGGGCTTTGAGTATGCCCCAGTCGTCTTCAACTATATGAACTTCCGCACGCACTCTGGAATCCTGCCATTGGATCACGTCCACCAGCTTGTCCCCATATTCGTAGGTGCCCGCGTGGGTGAACTTGTGCTTGTTGGAGAAATTTTCTCCCCAGGACGTGGCTGTGCTGTAGAGAATGTCGAAGAGGTCTATGAGACTGAAAACATCCAGGATATTTTTCTGGACCTTGGGAGGGAGGTCGTGACCGGACAGCAGTTTCTTGTTGTAGTCTGTGGTTTTTCCTCGGCGTACAACCCTGTCCAGGCGTGCTGAGGCCGAGAATTCATCTTCTTCGAGGCAGTAGCGCACCAGGGGACCGAAGCCTTTCATTGTGGCCACGAACTTCACCATACCGGTCATTATTCCGGGCATCACTCCCGCCACCATAGGGATTTCGTGGGTGGCCAGATTGTAGCTGATTTCGCATTGGTAGTCGGACTTCTTCTCCTTGTTTTCCCGGCTCTGCCGCCACAGTCTTGAAAGTATGTATTCGGACGAGGTCATACCCTCCGGTGTCACAAAGGCTGATGTGAGCATAAGTACCTGCGGGTCAAGGATTATGTCTCCGAGGTCTATGTCGTATCTGGTGTCCACGTCCAGGAAGAGAGTTGTGTATCCTATCCTGGAAATTTCGAGTTTTACGGTTCCGTAAACATTTATTTCTATGCTGAAATACCCGTTTTCGTCGCTCTGGGTGCCCAAACCCTCATCTTTGCTGTACACCATCACATAATCTCCGGGCACAACAGTCGTGTCTCGGAGGAATACTCTTCCGGTCACATTGCCCGCAACCGAAACGATGCAGATCAGCATCAGAGTCCAAAACAGTGCAAATCTTTTCATAACAAGAGAATCCCTTTCAGCAAATATTGTGCAAATATGATTGCGTATTCAGAAATTATTGCTATATTTGCAGTCCTTTTGGAAAAAGGGAAATATTAATACGAAATTAAATTTTTTAAGCAATGAAAAAAGGAATTCATCCCGAAACCTACCGTCTTGTAGCTTTCAAGGATATGTCAAATGATCAGGTCTTCATTACAAGATCTTGCGCAAACACTCGCGAAACAATCGAAATCGAGGGAGTTGAGTACCCAGTGGTAAAGGTCGAAATCTCCAACACCTCACATCCGTTCTACACTGGCAAGATGAAGCTCGTCGATACTGCAGGACGCGTCGACAAATTCTACCAGAGGTACGCCAACAAGAAGAAATAGTCCATACACTATATCAAGTCGAGTATGGTCGGGATTTTTGCGTGAGCTGTCCCGACCTTTTTTTTAATCCTCAAACAATAACCTGCAATACTTATACCCTATGTGCGGATTTACAGCAATTTACGGAATGAAGGATTCTTCAGTTGACTGGAGGACCAAGGCTTTGAAAATGTCAGCGAAAATCAGGCACCGAGGACCGGATTGGAGCGGTGTATTTGCAGATGAGAATTGTATTCTTGCGCACGAGAGGCTCGCTATTGTGGACCCTCTGTCAGGAGGCCAGCCTCTATATTCTCCGGATCGCAGGAAAGTATTGGCTGTAAACGGGGAGATTTACAATCATAAATCCATCAGGAAGGCCCTTGCAGGGGAGTATGAGTTCCAGACCGACTCGGATTGCGAGGTGATTCTGGCCCTCTATGAGAAGAAGGGGCGTGATTTTCTGGAGGATTTGAACGGTATCTATGCCTTCGCGCTCTACGATATGGACAAGAACGAGTTGTTCGTGGCCAGAGACAGCATAGGGGTTATTCCTCTCTATATAGGGCACGATGCAGACGGAACAGTTTACCTGGGCAGTGAACTGAAAGCCCTGGAAGGCTTCTGCGATGAGTATGAACCATTCCTTCCCGGACACAGCTGGTGGAGCGGGGACAGACAGATGAAACGCTGGTACATCCGCGACTGGTTTGAATACGATGCAGTGAAGGACAATGGGGCGAGTGCCGCTGATGTGCGGGAGGCTTTGGAGGCGGCTGTCAAGAGGCAACTGATGTCTGACGTGCCTTACGGCGTGCTTCTGAGCGGGGGACTTGATTCTTCCATCATATCTGCTGTTGTGGCCCGCTGTGCCCAGAAAAGGGTGGAGGACGACAGCAGGACCCAGGCCTGGTGGCCGCGTCTGCACAGTTTTGCCGTGGGCCTGAAGGGTGCTCCGGACCTTGTCAAGGCTCAGGAGATGGCAGATTTTCTCGGTACTGTCCACCACGAGGTTCACTATACGGTGCAGGAAGGTCTGGATGCCATAAGAGATGTTATCTATTACATTGAGACTTACGATGTTACGACTGTACGCGCATCCACTCCCATGTATCTGCTCGCCAGAGTCATCAAATCTATGGGAATCAAGATGGTGCTGAGCGGAGAGGGCTCCGACGAGATTTTCGGCGGTTATCTCTATTTCCACAAGGCGCCCACTGCCAAGGATTTCCACGAAGAGACAGTGCGCAAAATCGGCAAACTTTATCTCTATGACTGTCTGCGTGCCAACAAATCGCTTGCAGCCTGGGGCGTGGAGGGCAGGGTGCCTTTCCTGGACAAGGAATTTATGGACGTGGCTATGAGGCTTAATCCTGCAGCCAAGATGTGCCCTGGAAACACTATGGAAAAGAAGATTCTGCGCGAGGCTTTCGAGGATCTGCTGCCGGCATCGGTGGCCTGGAGGCAGAAGGAGCAGTTCTCCGACGGTGTGGGCTACAATTGGATTGACTCCCTGAAGGCCGTTGCGGAGGCTTCGGTAACTGACGGGCAGATGGCTGCAGCTGCTGAGAGGTTCCCGATCAACACTCCTATGAACAAGGAGGAATATTGCTATCGCAGCATATTTGAAGAGCATTTCCCGAGTGAGTCAGCGGCACGCAGTGTGCCGAGTGTGCCGAGTGTGGCCTGCTCCACTGCGGTGGCTCTGGAATGGGATGCGGCTTTCAAGAATCTCAATGACCCAAGCGGACGGGCCGTGGCAGGGGTTCATAACGAGGCTTATTGATTTTCGGATGCCTGGTTGTAGCTTGCACAAAAATCAGTGATGGGACATTCCGCACATTTGGGATTGCGTGCGGTGCAGATATAGCGCCCGTGGAGGAGAAGCCAGTGATGGGCATCAGCCCTCTTTTCCGCCGGAATATGTCCTGTAAGGTCTCTGCAGACAGCTTCGACTGTTGTTCCACGGGAAAGTCCTATGCGTCGGGAGACCCTGAATACGTGAGTGTCCACGGCAATTACAGGTTTGCCGTAAATTATGGCTGCAACAACGTTGGCAGTTTTGCGTCCCACTCCGGGCAGTTTTACAAGTTCATCCGGGTCGGAAGGCACCTCACTATTGAAATCACTCACCAGCATTGCTGCCATAGCGATTATGTGACGGCTTTTGCTGTTGGGGTAAGAAACGGACTTCACCAATTCATATACGTCTTCAAAACCGGCTTTTGCGAGCGAAGCGGCATCAGGATATTTCCTGAAAAGGGCAGGGGTGACCGCATTTACCCTCTTGTCCGTACATTGAGCCGAAAGCATCACTGCCACAAGCAGTTGGAAAGGTGAACCGAAATTCAGCTCGCTTCCCACTTTCCCCATTTTTGCCTCCAGGGTACTCAGAACTGCATTATATCTTTCTCTGATTTTCATAGACTTTCCCCGCAGTTTAGGCTTTCTCTGCAACTTTCATTTTCGCAAACGAGTACTCTTCCGGGATAGGCACTGCAAAGGTTCAGATTATGTGTAACCATCACCACGGCTGTACCCTTTTCCTTGTTAAGCCAGCTTAAAAGCTGCATAATTCCGTCGGCAGTCTCTGCATCCAGGTTTCCGGTAGGTTCATCGGCAAGGATAAGTTCGGGGCTGTTGAGCAGGGCTCTGGCTATGGCTATTCTCTGCTGTTCTCCGCCGGACAACTGGTGAGGCATTTTGTGGGCCTTTCGGGACATGCCCACGGAAGAAAGCACCTCCTCTATCCGTATGCTCCTGCCGGATTCCTCCTTCCAGCCTGTAGCCTCCAGCACGAAATTCAGGTTATCCTTTACGCTTCTGTCCATAAGCAACTGGAAATCCTGGAACACCACCCCGATTTTCCGCCTCAGATAGGGGATCTCTTTCTCTTTGATTCCCCGCAGTTTGAAGCCGCATACATAACCTTCTCCTTTAAGCAGGCGATTCTCGGCTATGAGGGTCTTTATGATGGATGTTTTGCCTGTACCCACCTTGCCTGTCAAATACACGAATTCTCCGGTCTTGACTTCGAGGTCCAGATTGTAGATGACCGTGGCTTCCCCGTTCATTATGTCGGCATTTTCAAGTCTTATAAGCGTATTTTCCATATTCGATAACCAGAAAAAGTCCATAAACGACCATAAACATACAAAGATAGTGAGAAAAATTAAGTAAATTTGTAAAATTTTCGGAACTATGATGAAAAATAGATATATGACTACCCTGCTGCTCCTGCTTGCCCTGGGAGGAAGGGCGGAGGGTTATCCTACAGGGGCAATGGCCCAGACCGTATCAGTACAGGTTGCAGACAGGGATTTTGAAAAGGCTCTGGAGGCTTTTGAAAGGGGAATGTACGAAAGGGCAATGACCCTGTTCGACGATGTGGTGCTGCGTACCGGTTCTGTAAAAGCAGAGGGCTATTCGGTGTTGTGTTCGGTGAAAACCGGTTCCAGGGGGTGGGAAAACCGTATGGAGTCTTTCATTTCCGCCCACCCATCGTCGGAACTCGTGCCACAGTTGAGATTTGCTCTGGCCTGCAGGCTGTTTGATGAGGGTGAATATCAAAAAACTGCCGACATTCTCGGGGAGCTCGGTATGAAGCAGCTGAGGAGGTCTCAATACGCCCAATATCTCTTCAATTACGGCTTTTCCCTGTTCAGTCTCGGGGAATACGGAAAGGCCGGGGAAAATTTCCGGCAAATAATCCGGGCGCGCAAATCGGACTATACAGCTCCGGCTTGCTACACTCTTGGGT
>JALFCH010000116.1 GCA_022771245.1 Rikenellaceae bacterium
CTATCAGTGAAAGGATTTCGCGATATGCTTCTGCATCTGCTATAAGGAAGGTCT
This sequence comes from Rikenellaceae bacterium, assembly GCA_022771245.1. Classification (GTDB taxonomy): domain Bacteria; phylum Bacteroidota; class Bacteroidia; order Bacteroidales; family UBA932; genus Cryptobacteroides. The sequence goes on from JALFCH010000116.1 coordinate 55, forward strand.
TGAGGAGTTCGGCAAGGCCTTCACGGAATTCTTTTTCCGGGAGGGTCTTGAGCGGGGAGGAAGATATGAAGGTGAATTCGGGCTGACGGATTATGCCTACCATATTCTTGTAGGACAGGAAGTTTACGCCGTTTTTGCCGCCTATTGCCGCATCCACCTGGGCAAGCAGGGTGGTGGGCACGAAGGCAAAGCGCACTCCCCTCTTGTAGATGGAGGCCGTAAAGCCGGATATGTCCGTTGTGATTCCCCCTCCGATTCCCAGGACGAAAACATTCCTGTCGGCTCCAGCCATAAGCATTGCGGAGATTACTTCCTGTACTGTTTCGAAAGTCTTTCTCTCTTCTGTGGCCTCAAGCAGCGTTTTGCCGAGGAGTCGCTCGCCCAATTCAACTGCAATGGAGCAGGCGAAGGAGGACCATACATTGCTGTCACATATCATCCAGACTTTCTGTCTGTCGCCAATAATTCCGACGAGGTCTTTGATATCGTTGGAACGTACTATGTTACATATCTTTTCCATAAACCCGGCAAAATTAATCAAAATTCGGCACAAACAGCAAAATCGATTGCAAAGATATGGGCGAACTTACAATGCGTATCAAAGCGTATCTTACAGACCTCTACACCATGTCCGCCGACGGGCTTACAACGACAGAGTTTGAGCAAATGAAATCGTCTAAAACGAGCATTACCCTAATGATGCTGCAATTCAACCCCTCGATACTTATTTCAGCAATTCACAATCTTTGAATGCTTTAATAATTGTATAGAACTGCTGTCGCCATCATAGAAACAGTCCAACCATCGTCCAAGTACCCCTGAAATAGATTTTCGTAACCCTTCATCAAGTTCCTTGCTTGCTGAGTGGTACGCCCTAACTTCGTCGTCAGGTAGTCGTAAACTTGCTGCTTGTAGTCTTCTAAAGTCATAGACTGACTTCTAATAATTTTCAAATTCTTCCTGTTTAAGCAAATGTCCGGCAGAACGGGCTCTTACTATTCCATTGCTCAATTTTTCTTGAAAATTCATATTAAAAAACCGAAAGGTAGCGGAGGGGGCTCCATTTGCAGTACATTTCTGTAAGATATATGGTAGCCATAGTACGGGCTCGCTGTTTAAGTGATGCCACTTTCATCACCCTTTCGGTTGGGTTAATTATTCAACGGGCTGACCATCCCTACACCAAGCATCAAATGCGTTGATCATTGCCAAATCCTCTGCATCAGCATCATTAGGAATGTACAGACTTACTGGAAGTCCCTTTGCAAGCCTTTCCTGAGTAATACGCTTCGCTTCTCTGTTGAATTCTGAAGCACCAAAATTGTAAGACTTTTCAATGTTTTCTTTTGTCATATCATTAATCTCTAACAAAACGACTTCGTATCTGCCTCATAATAGACAATATCGCCGATATGTCCAGCAAGTCTATAATCGTTTTCACCTGCCAAGGATGAAGCGAGCAAACTGTCTGCAGCAACCTGTACTCTTATCGCATCTTTCCCACGTTCTAAACCATTTATTACCATAAAATCGTGTAAAATGTCGCATACAATTTCACAAGCAGCAGGGTCCACCAAAATATCAGAAATATAAAGAATTGCTGCATATCCATACTCCCAACCTACATTTTCAGTCTGATCAAATGGTTTATTCGACACTGCAAACACTGCCTCAACTGATTCTGTCCAATGCCCACTTGCAGCATTATCATATTCTTCTTTCGATATCACCTCAAAATAAAATGATCCATCTTCAGCGTCATGGCATACTGCCACAAATTCAGTATCGCTCTTTAGATCTTTTCTTTTCCCAAAACACATAATAACAATATTTAACTATTAAACAAAGGGGGGCAGACCTATGTAAATTATTAATTCCGGCCCACATTATCAGACTTGCTCTCAATCATTGAATCCGAACGAAATCACTTATTAACTGCCCATAATCTATAATAATCAGTTTTACATTTTTCTGCTCCACCCATAGCTTTGACTTATCATGTAAACTATCTACGTTAATCTCCGCTGTATCATCTACGAATAGCTGACTGCCTGCCAGATGTAGAACATAATTTATAAACTTAATTCCATTACGTTCATATTTAGTCCTCCCTATTTTCTGCAATATACTTCATAGCCAAAACTTCCTCATCCACTTCAGCCCACCTGCAAACATTGGCTTCAACTACAAGAAATCTACTCGTTCCGACGCACAACATTATATCATCTTCTACATAATCACATGTAAACATATATTCTACAAAGTGTTTTCCGACTTCAAATTCTCCGAGGTAACTATAATCCCCTGTCGAGTCGCCAACGAACTGCTTTACAATCTTTAAGATTTCATCCATAGTTTTTAGGTTTCAACACTGCAAAAATAATTAACCCTTGTGCCAAACCATGACACAAGGGAATTTTTCTCAATTTTTATTCAATTTGCATGCTTCTCTGCCTAATTTATTCTTCCACAGGGTTTCTATCCTAACAGCCTCGTTTTCGCTTATTCCCAAAGGTAAAACTTGAAGTATCGACCATGTAAAATTGTCTTTCGCATAATTAGGGTCTGTTTCCAAAATCCTCATCAGTTCCACATCATTACCATGTCCTGTCTTCGCATAATCCTTCCATCTTCCCCAAATACCTTCGCGATTATATGTTGAACCAACATATAGTTTTCCAGTCATGCTATCAGAAATAACATATATACAATTACAAGCAGTTAATTTATGCCTCCAAATATCTATATTATCCTCAAATATGCGTGCTAACTGCGCATATGGTAATTTTATTTCTTCATAATTCGGACAAACCCAATCAATCCCTTTTCTTTCTATAGCAATAACTTCTTTGTCATTTTTATGTAACCATTGATGCCATGAAAGGGCTGATTTACCCCAATCTATTATCACGCGCTCATTAAATTCATCAAACCCCTCTACCCACTTCATTTTATAGTAAAATTTACCCGTATTCACACGGTTCGCCCTTTCTTCATCATATCCCAAAACCTCATATACTCCTACCATCCTTGCAATAGTTCCCTCCTCACCAATGAACGAGATTATATAATCAACATCCTTAAACCTATCTTCTCTCTGTTCACTTTGATAAGCAATAAACTTTTGTCTATCATTTACATACCAATCATAAGGGTTTCCCTCGGCAGGTTTACCGTCAATCTCCTGTGTGTCATTACTCGCCTTGTGTCTTACCAACTTAATTCTTTTAGTTACGTCTAATCCTGCCAATTCAAGGATTTTGCTAATTGTAAGTGTTGCCATATGTCGTCGCATTTATTGGTTTGTCTGCAAAGGAAACGAAGCAATGTGCCAAAGGGCTGCACATATGGCTGAAAATTTGCAACAGACACAAAAAATCAGGTTGCGCAACATATGTTTTCGTAAGGTATTTGCATTCATTATAATTTGGCGATTTTAACGAAGTTTAGGCACTGCTATTATTTCCAAATAATGTCTGTATTATGTATAGTTATTAACGGTCAATTTGTTAAACCCAGCAAATTTAAGAAAATAACTCGAACAAATTTTGTCAAATCTCAATTATTTCCTACCTTTGCACTCCTCAACACGGTTCTACAGGCCCGGATGGCGGAATCGGTAGACGCGTTGGTCTCAAACACCAATGTCCGAAAGGATGTGCCGGTTCGACCCCGGCTCCGGGTACGAGAAGGATGGCTGCGGCCATCCTTTTTTTTGTACCCGGAGTCGTGGTCGAACCCTCTATGCCTAGGGGCTCTGCCCCTATAGTACCCTGCGGCTTCACCTTCCGTATTTGCCTATGAAATAGGCAAATACACGGCTCTCGCCGTCGCGCTGGAGCGCGAGTATCCGGTTGGACATAATTGTAACCATCACTCAATCCCAGCCTGTCACAGAATGCCTTGAGGCTCAATCCAGCCTCTGATTTAACAGCCTCTCGATAGGCCTCAATAACTTGACTCTTGCCTTCAGGAGTTGTTGTGTCGTAGCTTTGATTCATTGCTTCTATTTTTTTTGCAAAGCTACTGACATGTTTTTCTTAGGGCAATACGTAACCGCGGAGACGCTTACGAATGTCATAATTTCGGGGCGCTTTGCGCCGACTCTCTCGCGCCAAGCGCGAGAGGAAGGCCGTAAAACGCATTTTCTGACAATCCCGCTACGCAGGGATTGCCAGAACACGCTGATTTAGAGTTATTCTTGGAGACAGCGGACTGAGAAGCCGTCCGCGCGATAGTTGCTGTGAGACGGATTGACGTAGTCACCGTTGCTGAAGTACAGGTTGTACGCGTAGTTGCTGCTAGGAGAGGCAGACCAATAGTTGCCGTAGTAACCGACAGAGTAGAGACCGCCATCGTTGTTGCTGCGATAACCCGAAGCAGGATACCAAGTTGTGGAAGGTGATGAGATGCTGAAAGAAATCCCTTCATTTGTACTATCGTATGTTGTGGTACCAAATCTTGCCTTTGACCATATACCATTATCTCCGCCGTCAGGAACCCTCCAACCGGCAGGACAAGGGTCATATGCGGTCTTCTTAGACTGCCAGTTGGCATCCGGAAGGTGATTAGTATAACCCGTAAAGAATGTTGTCGGATTTGAGATTGCCAATATATTGGTAATCTGTGTTGAACTTGTTTCCCAGGTTCCTGTAGATACCGCCTGAACGGAGGAACTTATTGAAGAACTGCCGAGGAACGGGTCCTTCCTGCCCCACTGGTAAAGAAGGCCGAGAGCACCAACACTGCCAGGAGTGGCGGATGTAGCGCCGAGGTTGCGGTCCATCATAGTACCGGCGTTATTGTTATAGATATGCTCCTGCCAACCCTCCTCAGAGCACCAGATGTGCCAGGACCAGATGATGTTACCTTTGGAGTTCTTTACTGCTATAACAGCATTACCTTTGGCAAAGGTCTTGGGGGTAGAGAAGCGAACATAACCATCTCTGAATGAAACGGCGTCGATCAGGTCGCCGACATTCGGCATAACGTCCGTACCGAAAGACTCCCACAATACCTCGACACTCTTGACATTACCCACGGTGGCGTCAGTGTTGCCTATTACTGCCTTGAACTTGTAGTCACCTGCCTGGGAAACGAGGTAGCAGTTGGCTGTTCCTGCAGCGGAGAGGTCGGTATAAACCTTACCGTCATCTCCGGAGTCACCACCTTCACCTTCTCCACCCTCACCGGAATCACCGGAACCGGAGCCGCCCGTACTGTTCCAGTCCTCGATTTCGCAGCCGATTTCGACTTTGATTGCGGTAGTTGAGGTGTTGAGCGTAGCAGTGTAGGTGTAAGCCACGCCCGGACGGAAGTTGAAACTGTCTTCGAGCAGGTAGGACACGCTCTTGGAATTGATTTCCAGAAGCGGAACGGAAGTCTCAAGCATCTGAGGGACCACAATGGCTTCAAAAACGACTGCCTCTACTCCGTCAGAAGTTCTGACTCCCAGTTTCTTCATATTGATGGACTTGGCTCCGCTATACGGGTCCTTGACCACCGAGCCGCCAGCGAAGTCGATTCTCGCTCCTGTGACGGTATTGTGCAGCAGCACGGAAGCGTCAGAAGGCAAAGAACCTATATAGTCTTCACCAGCGACGATCCTGACCGTGAGCTTGCTCATAAGGTGCTTCATAGGCAGGGTGACTGCCCCGCCTGCGCTGCTGACACCCTCTGCCTTGGCCCAGAGCAGGTCAGAGGCCTCGTAGCCGCCGAGACCTGCTTCCGAACGCTGCGTATCCTGATCCTCGGAAACGGCAAAGAACTGGTTGTCAATTTCGGATATATTTTCGATATATGGATAGTAGGCATATACATCCGACTTTCCCGAGCCCCAATAGACAGTCTTAGCCGGATTCCAGGCAGTACCGTCAAAAGTGGCAGCAATGTTTGTGGCCCTGTTGCCCGAAATCTGCAGAGGCATAGGAGTCGCGTCCTCAATGTAATCGGTAACAAAGAGACCTATCCTGTCGTCCGCCTCGAAGGACTCGGCCGATACCTTCGTATGGACTCCCGGAGCCAGCACCGCTATTTTCATTTCCCTGTCAGGAACTTCCAGCTGCAGGGAGCGCTCCTGACAGGCGGTTAGAGCCAGAAGCAGTGCAAGTGAACTTATGTTTGTGCGTTTCATTGCTTTTCGAATTACTTAAAAATCACTTTTTTTGAATGTAGGCTTGTCACCCATATACCTTGGAGGCATCTGGCTGAACTGAGAACCGGAGATGCCGCCATCTTCGCCGGATAGCAGCTCCCCGCCCTTGGTGGACACTGAAGGCAGGGCTTCCTTGTCCAGAGCCTTGAAGGATTCGAAAGAATAGGTTTCTCCGGCATAATCCATTATCCTCTTGACCATTGCCTCGCGGGAAATGGCATTGTAGTAAGGAATGTTGTTGTGCATACAGCTGGTAGGCTCGCTTCTGAAGACGCCGCGGCTGTGGTAGAAGGCTCCTTCATAGACATCCACGGTGTTGGAGTACTGAGGGTCGAAAATCAGGTGGGACCAAGGCACTTCCTGCATATTTCCGCTTAGGGAAATGTTCTCGTAGAAGCCGTAGGACTTCATTAGATTGATTTCCGTTACGTGGCCGCAGCAAATACAGTCGCAGGCCTGTACGAAGGCGTTGTGATAGATGTACTCGTCAGCGAGTTTGCCGAAACCGTGTCCGCCCGCCTCGTGGTGTACAAGTCCCTGGAAATCGTAAGGCGCCGGGTCAGTGCTCATAGGAACTACTGAGACAGCGGAGCCGTCACCCCACATATAGGTAAGGCCGCTGTAGTCGGAACTGTTCTCTACCATAACGACCAGAGTCCTGCTGACATTGTCGTCTATAGGCGCCAAGCAAGCTGCAGCAAAGGTGGTAGCAAAGTCCGGAGATACACCTTCATTGAGGGTGTATTGGCTGCCGAAACGGGCCTCGCGAATTGTATTCACAGTACCCATACCGCTGTCGGCCGACATTCCGAAGACTCCATAGACATTGAAGTAATCCTTGTAAGTAAGGTACGGTTCTATGTCGAAGAAGTAGCCGTAGGCATCCTGTATGGCCTGAAGATACTTGCCTTCGCTGATGTCCTTGGCATCGAAGCAGTCGGCAAGCAGAACTATGTTCACGCCTTTGCCTGTTCCGGCTTCCTGCAGGGTAATGAGGTCACCGTCACCGTATTCGTAGTCATACTGCTCTACGGTCATTGTGCTGCGGTAATCCTTGCCATCCAGCAGGAAGACTATTTCGCCGCTCCTGTTTCCGGCACCCCTGCTCAGTTCAGCAGTGCTTACGGAAAGTTCGCACTTACCTGTTCCGGAAAGAGCGGAGATTTCAACCCAGTCCGGTTTGCTCTCGACAGACCAGTTCTCTCCTGACGGAGCACGGAGCACAAAGGTCTTGCTGTGCGATGCATTCAGAGTCCTGAAGAGATTGCGGCTGATCGAGAACTCCCTATGTGCAGCGAAACGCTTGAACTCACTCCAGTTGGCGGCAGTCCTATATTGAGCTACTGATGCCTCAGGGACCTCCACTGTGAAATTATCCTTTGCAACCCCGTTGAAACTGTTGGAGTTGATTAAAGGAGGGTTCTTTGCTTTGCAGACGATGGAATTAATTCCGTGGCAATTTTCAAATGCACTTGCCTCAATGACCTCGACATCCTTATGGAGTACAACTCCCTCAAGTCCGGGGCAATCAGAGAACAAATTGCTCGGAATTGCAACGATATTGGACGGAATTTCTACAACTCCACTGAGTCTCCAGCATCCCCTAAAAACTTCCGTACCAAGCGAAATAAGTTCAGAAGGTAAAACAAGGGTGCCGTTGAAGAGGGTGTATTGAAATGCGCCGTAACCTATTGTAGTTACTGTTGAAGGGATATTAAGTTCACCTTTAAACTTTGTATTCTCAAATGCACATTCCTGTATCTCAACCAGACCGGCAGGAAGGGTCAAAGTGCCGGTGAAACCACACCTAGAAAAGGCACAAGAACTAATCACCTTCACTCGGTTCGGGATTGTCAAAGAACCCTTCAAACTAGTACAACCCGAAAAAGCACCATTTCCTGTTGACTCAAGTTCATCCGGCAGAACCAGATTCCCGGAAATGGCAGCACCACTAAAAGCATTATAACCAATAACTTTCAGCGACTGAGGGAGAGAGATTTCCGTCATCAGGCTCTCACAACCGCTGAATGCCAACCATCCTATTTCCTCAAGAGTTGAAGGGAAATGTACATTGGTAATCTTTGTACCATCAAAGCCAGATACATACTTAAGTCCTTCTGGAAGGATAAGAGAACCGGTAAGGGCAGTGTAACTAAATGCATAACTCTCTATTCTCTCTAGTTTCTCAGGAAGGAAACACTTGGAGAGAGTTTTCTTGTGGGAGAACGCAGACAGCGGAATGGCATATACCCCGTCTATAAGACTCTCAACCTCCTTGAGATTCAAGCGCTGGAGGGAGGTCATCTTTTCTCTCATAAAGGTATAATCATCCTCGTTGATGGAACCGGTCAGTTTGAGGTTCTTAATCTTGGTCGGGTCCATCTCCAGCCTCTCGGTGACGGTGTATTCAAGGCCTCCAGGAATAGCATTGTGAATTACCACATATTCCCTGGCATCGTCTCCGTGGGTTACATTGTCCGCCTCCCAGGCAGTTACACTGACTCCGCTGAGCTCGATTTCGTACTCGCCTGTACTTGCTTTCTTGCTGACGGTGAGGTCGAAGGTTGTCATCTTGCCCGGAAGATACTCGGTATCGATTTCCCTGACGAAATTGCGAGGGGCTCCGTCTATGCTTATAGTGAGC
>JALFCH010000047.1 GCA_022771245.1 Rikenellaceae bacterium
TTATTGATTTAAAAAATATTAATTATGGCTCACAAAATTTCACAGGACTGTGTCGCTTGCGGCACCTGCATTTCAGAGTGCCCGGTAGGCGCTATTTCTGAAGGCGACATCTACACCATTGATCCTAATGCCTGCATCGACTGCGGCACTTGCGCAGATGTTTGCCCTCAGGGAGCAATCTCTGCTGAGTAAGCAGGACACATCCTTTTCTGAACCGGTGGATTTGTTCCTCCGGTTTTTTTTTGTTCATATGCTTTGAGATGCTTGACTTCTCGTGAGATGAAAATGCCCACATATTGAAGTGAGCGATGAACAAAAGGGGATGACCAAAAAGTGTTTTTGTTCATCCCCTTCGGGACTCCTTAACCCCCGCAGACTTGCGTCTGCGGCCCCTATTAGGGGCATTTCGCACCTCCGGTGCGGTCCCTTCGGGACTTTTTAGCCACCTACCTGGTCTTCCTTAACATCTGCTGACGTGCACCTGCTTCCCGGATTATTCCTCAGCTGCAGCCTTGAGCCTTTCAGCATTTTCGGCTATCTGCAACTGATCCAGCATATCCTGGATGTCTCCGTCCATAAACACCGGCAGATTGTACATCGTGTAGTTGATACGGTGGTCGGTCACACGGGACTGAGGATAGTTGTAAGTACGGATCTTGGCTGAACGGTCACCTGTGGAAACCATAGTCTTTCTCTTGGCTGAGATTTCGTTCAGATATTTCTCATACTCCATATTGTAGAGCCTTGTCCTCAATTCCGCGAGTGCCTTGTCGAAGTTCTTGAGCTGGGACTTCTCGTCCTGGCACTGCACCACTATGCCCGATGGGATGTGGGTGAGCCTGATGGCTGAATATGTGGTGTTGACAGACTGTCCTCCAGGACCTGAGGAACAGAAGGTATCCTTGCGGATATCGTTCATATTCAATTCGATGTCAAATTCGTCGGCCTCCGGAAGCACTGCCACTGACGCAGCCGAGGTGTGAACTCTGCCCTGAGTCTCGGTCTGAGGCACGCGCTGCACACGATGCACTCCGGACTCATATTTCAATATTCCATAGACTCCCTCGCCGATTACCTTCACCACGATTTCCTTGAATCCTCCCGCAGCACCTTCGGACTGGCTGTTGATTTCCATTTTCCAGCCCCTGCGCTCGAAATACTTGCTGTACATTCTGAACAGATCACCGGCAAAGATGGCAGCTTCGTCTCCACCTGCACCGCCACGGATTTCCAGAATTGCATTCTTGCTGTCCTGAGGGTCAGCCGGAATGAGCAGAAGCTTGATTTTCTGCTCCATTTCAGGAATCTTCACCTCAAGTTCGGCAAGTTCTTCCTTAGCCATCTCCCTCAATTCCTCATCCTTCTCCTCCGCGATTATGTCTTTCGCCATTTCGTAGGATTCCATCATCCTGCGATAGTCTTCTCCGGTTTCGATGATAGGTGTCAGTTCCTTGTATTCCTTGTTCAACTGAACATATTTCTTCATATCCGAAATCACATCCGGATCCGACAGCTGTGTCTGCAATGATTCATATTTGTCCCTGAGTCCCAGGATTTTCTCCAGCAATGTATTCTTCTCTGCCATTTGTAAATATTTAATTACTGTCCTTCAAATTAACCTGCAAATTTACTTTCTGTTTTCCGTATTTACAAAAATTAATGCGTGATGCCGTTAAAATCTCATAGATGTTAAAAAAATCATAAAATCACCTTAACGAAATATTCACATTTTTGAAATTTGGTTGTATATTCGTGGCCCAAACCATTTACGAACTGCTTATGAATTTCGGAATTCTTGAAGTTCTCACTCTCATCGGGTCTGTGGGGATGTTCCTCTATGGTATGAAACTGATGAGTGAGGGCTTGCAGAAAGCGGCGGGAAACAAGCTCAGGAATATTCTCGCCCTGATGACCAACAACAAATTCCTCGGTGCTCTCACCGGTATCTTCATCACAGCACTTGTCCAGTCTTCTTCTGCGACGACCACGATGATTGTCTCATTCGTCAATGCCGGGCTCATTTCCCTGCAGCAGTCAATGGCTGTCATCTTCGGTGCAAATGTGGGTACTACCTTCACGGCGTGGATCATTTCACTTTTCGGGTTCAAGGTTGACATTTCAGCTTTTGCAATCCCGCTCTTCGCCTTCGGAGTACCTCTTCTTTTTATGAAGAAGTCTCCATATACGAACTGGGGTGAGTTCCTCATCGGTTTTGCGTTGCTCTTTTTGGGACTGGATTTTCTCAATGGGGCGGTTCCCGATCTCAAGTCCAATCCGGCAGTTATGGATGCCCTCAGACGCTATTCCGATCTGGGCTTCTGGTCAGTGCTGATTTTCGCAGGTGTCGGTCTGGTTCTGACTATGGTCGTGCAGGCTTCCAGTGCCACTTTCGCCATAGCGCTGATTATGTGCAGCAAAGGCTGGATTACCTTCGACCTGGCTGCTGCACTCGTCCTTGGCGGTAATATCGGAACCTGTATCACTCCTATCATCGCCTCCGTTTCCGGTAATGTGATGGCAAAGAGGGCTGCTGCCGGACACCTTCTCTTCAACCTCATAGGTTCCGTCTGGGCGCTTGCCATCTACCGTCCGTATATGAAACTCATAAGTTGGATTACTACCGGATGTGTGGGAGACCCTAACGAAATCTACAAATTCGCGAACAATGCGGACCCTGCCGTGGTTGCCTCCCTGATGGATGGTACCATAGACAAGTCTCTTCCTGAGAATCAGGCTCTTGTGTCCAGTTTTGCGGCGATGCAGTACTATGTGTCTTTCGGACTGTCAATGTTCCACACGGTATTCAACCTCATCAATATCTTTGTGATGATATGGTTTACCAAGTTATTCGTTAAAGTTGTGACCCTGCTTGTCCCGTCCAAAAAGGAAGAGTTGTCGGATATCGACGGCAGACCGCACCTGGAGTTCATTTCCGGTGGTCTTATGTCCACCTCCGAGTTGTCCATACTTCAGGCTCATAAGGAAATCCTGGTTATGAGCGACAGGACTTCTCGTATGCACGATATGGTGGGACAGATGTATTCCGAGAAGAATTCAGATGAGTTCGCCTCTCTGTTCGAGCGGGTGCAGAAATATGAGAACATCAGCGACAATATGGAGGTGGAGATTGCTACCTACCTGAGCAAAGTGGCTGACGGACGCTTGAGTGACGATTCCAAGCACTCCATTCAGATGAAACTCCGTGAGATTTCGGAGATTGAGAGTATTGGTGACAGTTATTACAATATGGCGCGCATTCTTCAGAGACGCAACGAGAACAGGATTGAGTTTACGGCGGATATGAATCTGAATTTTGCAGAAATGTTCGCCTTGGTACAGAAGGCCTACAAGCAGATGGCTGACAGTCTTGTGAACAATTCCCACGCCTCTTCCGCCGACCTTATCCGTACGATGAAGACTGAATCTTCCATCAATGCGATGCGTAACAAACTTAAGGAGCGCAACATCATCGACCTGAACGAAGGTAAGTATGAATACGCCACCGGTTCGGCCTATATGGACCTCATAATTGAGTGTGAGAAGATAGGTGACTACATAGTAAACGTGGTCGAGGCTCTGGTTGACCTCAAGCCGGGCAAAGGTACGACAGAATAATTTTCTACATATTTTGCAGATTTTTGGAGCTTGTGCAGTGGTTTTGCGCAAGCTCCTTTTAATTTTGCAACAAATCCCGGAAGGGGAGGATAGAAGGGAAAGAAGGAATGGGAGTAATAATAGAAAATTATCTGTATTATGAGAAAGGATTCCATCATCAGTCTTATGAACACATTCATTTCATCTGAGGCATCGTATGAAAATGTAAACGCAATGGTCAGCGAACTCGGTTTGGAACTCAATTCTGTGGAATTTGTGTTCTGAGTTTCGCAATTGCGAAGTTCTTGTTAACTTTGTGCTTTCGTATAAATTTTGGGATATGAAAGTCAAAATTGTCAATGAATCTCAATGGCCGTCGCCCTCTTATGCGACAGTCAATTCGGCAGGAGTGGACCTGAAGGCCAATATTGAAGAACCCATAGTTCTGGAGCCTTTGCAGAGGGCCATCGTTCCCACAGGGCTCAAAATTGCCCTTCCGGAAGGAACAGAAGCCCAGGTTCGCCCGCGCAGCGGATTGGCAGCGAAACACGGAATCACCGTGCTCAACTCGCCCGGCACCATAGATGCCGACTACAGGGGAGAAATCGGGGTTATCCTTGTGAATCTTTCAGACAAGACTTTCATTGTGAATCCGGGGGAGAGAATCGCCCAGATGGTGGTGGCACGTTACGAGAGAGTGGAATGGGACGAAGTTGCGGAGCTGGACAGCACCGATAGGGGTGAGGGCGGTTTCGGAAGCACAGGAAGAAAATAGGACTTATGACTCATATAGACAAATTGTATGAACTGTTCTGTGAGTGCGGTGGCAGTTTTACAACAGACAGCAGGACAATAAAGGGCGGAGAATTGTTTTTTGCCCTCAAGGGAGATAATTTTGATGGCAATGCCTATGCGGAGAAGGCTCTGGAGGCTGGTGCTGCCTATGCCGTTGTAGGAGAGGATGCTGAATGTCTGAAGAGTTCTTCATTGGATTCCGCTCGTCTCTTTCCGGTTAAGGACACTGCAGTCGCCTTGAGACAACTTGCCTTATATCACCGCAGGCGTCTGGATATTCCTGTCATTGGCTTGACCGGCACCAATGGCAAGACCACGACGAAGGAACTGGTAAATGCCGTGCTGTCCGCAAAATTCCGTACTGCGGCCACCAGTGGCAATTTCAACAATAATATAGGGGTCCCTCTGACAGTTCTCTCCATTCCTTCAGGGGCAGAAATCGCGATTGTCGAAATGGGAGCGAGCCACCCCGGAGACATTAAGGAACTGGTGGATATATGTGAGCCGGATTTCGGACTCATTACCAATGTGGGGCGGGCCCATTTGCTCGGTTTCGGTTCTTTTGAGGGGGTTAAGGCCACCAAAGGGGAACTGTATGATTTCATTGCCGGAAGAAGGATGGAATGTGGGGATGGTACAAAGAAGGCGGACAATCTTATCTTCGTGAATGCCGACAATGCGGATTTGGTCGGTATGGCGGAATCTAGGGGTTTCGTGCCTGGCCAGTCTGCTGTATTCTATGGTCTGAAGTATTCCGGCGCGGAAATTCTGCCTACGGATGCCGGACATCCTTTCCTGATGCTGAGGCTCTCCGACGGCAGGGAAGTGAACACGAAGCTGGTGGGGGCATACAACGCGGACAATGTGCTTGCAGCCCTGTGTGTGGGAGAATATTTCGGAGTGGAGCGTTCTGCCGCTATTGCTGCCATCGAGGCTTATGTCCCGTCAAACAACCGCTCACAGATGCAGAAAACCGACAGGAATGTGCTGATAGTTGATGCTTACAACGCCAATCCTTCAAGTATGGATGCTGCCCTGAGCAATTTTGCGGGTTTTGAGGCTGCATCGAAGATTGTTTTGCTGGGGGATATGCTGGAGTTGGGTGAGACTTCCGTAGAGGAACACCGCAAGATCGTGGAAAAGGTTGCCCGCTGCGGTTTCAAGGCCTATTATGTCGGAGATGAGTTCGCCAAAGCCGGGGCAAATCCCTGCTTCGCATCTTCGGATGAACTGGCGGAATATATTTCTACGCATCTTGATGCTTTTACAGGTGCAGCCATACTGGTGAAGGGTTCACGGGGTAAACGTATGGAGAGGACTATTTCAGTACTGTAGTTCCTGCTGCCGTCAGACCCGATGTTCTCTGTTTGAGGATTACTTACTTAATGAATTTTCTGATAACCAGATTGGCGATAAACCCAAAAACCAGCCCGAAAATAATCCCTATGACGATTCCGACAGCGACATCTCCCAGAAAGTGTCTCCCTACAAATATTCTGCTGATGGAGACCATAATGGCCCAAACCATCATACCCCAGGTATAACAATTACCCCATAGCTTGCGTCCCGTTTCCAAGTTCTTCCCGGCGGGAACTTTGCAGTGCTTGCGGAATACCGTGGAAGTGCAGCAAGCCACTCCAAAGGCATTGGCAGCGTGAGCCGAAAAGAAACTGAATCCTCCGCCCCATTCCAGAACGTGCAATCCCTGCTCAATCATAAGAGGGTCATTGACAGGCCGCACCCTCTGCACCCAATGCTTGATGAGATTGGCGAACTGGTCGCAGCACAACACGGTCAGAGCAACGGCAGCCAACAGCACAAGGGCTTTCTTCCACCCCAACTTCCAGAACATCAGAGCCACCAGAGCCACATAAAACGGAATCCAGACTTTCTTGTCTGAAAAGAACCACATTATCGGGTCTGTAAAACTTGAATGGAGGCTGTTGATTGCCAGAGTCCAACTCCGGTCCAATTGTTCGAGTTGCATCAGGTCCATACTGCTTTATTCTTTGTGAAGCGCAGCCCAGAGCATATCCTTAAGCTCCTTTATGCCTTCGTTGGTAATCGAAGATATGAAAACGTGAGGAATCCCCTCCGGCAGTTTAGGCTCTATTTCCGCTTCCAACTGCTTGTCAATCAGGTCACATTTTGTGATGGCAAGAACCCTGTCCTTCACGAGCAGTTCAGGATTGTACTCCCGAAGTTCATCAAGCAGCACCTCATAACTGCGGCTGATGTCATCCTCCTCCGCCGAAACCATAAACAGAAGTACAGAATTCCTTTCTATATGTCTGAGAAACCTTATGCCCAGCCCCCGGCCTTCGTGAGCCCCTTCTATGATTCCGGGTATGTCGGCCATTACAAATGACTGGTCGTCATAGTACCGGACCACGCCCACACTTGGCTCCAAAGTGGTAAAAGCATAGTTGGCCACCTTCGGCCGAGCTGCAGACACAGTGGAAAGCAAAGTGGATTTGCCCGCATTAGGAAATCCGACAAGCCCCACGTCAGCCAACATCTTGAGTTCCAGAATATACCACCCTTCGCTCCCAAGTTCACCAGGTTGTGCATATCGGGGAGTCTGATTAGTGGCAGTCTTGAAATAAGCATTGCCCAAACCGCCGCGACCGCCCTTGACAAGCACGAACTCCTCTCCAGCTTCCACCATTTCGTGGATAATCTCACCGGTTTCAGCATCCCGGGCAACCGTCCCCAGCGGAACATCCAGATACACATCCTTGCCGTCCTTCCCCTTGCAAAGCGCCCCGCCTCCATTCTCCCCGTGTTCAGCCCGTATATGTTTCTGATACTTAAGGTGAATCAAGGTCCAAAACTGAGGATTTGCTCTCAAAACCACATTCCCCCCGCGTCCTCCGTCACCCCCGTCAGGACCACCCTTCGGAATATACTTCTCACGCCTCAGGTGCATCGACCCGGACCCGCCGTTTCCCGAAGCACAAAATATTTTAACGTAATCAATGAAATTGCTGTCTGCCATAAATACTCATTTAACCTGCAAAGATAATCAATCTTTCCGACATCCATATTTCCCGGACTCATTCTTGGACTCCAATTGGAGGCTATGTTGCGGAACATCATTCTGCATAAAACAGATGAGACCGTGTACAGATCAGACACTAATAGTCTATTGGCGGAAGCATACCCAACAGGGTGCTGTATTCCGCCTTGTATCTTTCACGGCGTTCGTAATCCTCGGGTGTGGGGGACGGTATCCGGCTGATATCCATATTGTTCTCCATATCTTTCAGTTTTACCCTCAAAGCCAACGGGTTTTTGCGGAATCTTTGGATATATTCTTCCCGGGTTGCGGCAGTTTTGTGATTTAAAACCATCAAAGCCTCGCCCATTTCTTTCCAATCATCTTCGGATGGAAAGAATATACTGTCGCCGGGAAATGGCATAATGTCAAACTCTTCTTTCCAGTCTGTGTCTGGGCTTGCTGCAATGTCATTAAGTTTGGTTTTTACCATAGAAAACAAGCTGTCCAGGTCATAGTCGGTGTCTTCGATGGAGTCATGAAGGAAGCCAACAATTTTTTCTTTCCAGGTGAATCCGCTTTTAGCTACAGGAAGTAAATGAGACTGGAAATAATCATTGCCACCCTTATCCTTCTGTCCCTGGTGCACTTCTCTAGCTACCATTCCGGCTGATATTACCACCGGGGACCAGTAGCCAAGCGAATCCTCCAAATCAAGGAATCGTCGTTTGCCTTCGACAGGATCAAATGAAGATATGTGTGCAAGATAGTCCCTATACAGCATCTCAGTGTCTGAGCCCTGCTCAATAATATTTGTGACCAGGCTTGAAATTAAGTAAGATGACTCAGCAGTGCCCTGCAGCCGCGCAGAATGTCGGAATAGGCCTGTTCGAAAAGGGATCAGCAACATCTGAGTGCTGTCCGGCGTATTCCAGCAGCTTGTGGGCTTTGCCGGTGTCCGGGGAAATCCTTTGCAGCAGGCGGAGGTTTGAAGAGTCCATAACTATCACAAGGTCAGCTTCTTCGTACTCCTGTTTCGTGATTCTGTGGGCTCTGTGATGCCCGAAAGGAATTTCGTGGCGGCGCAATGTTTCGGCGGCGTAGGGATAGATGCTGTTGCCTTCCTCTTCAAAGGATACGGCTGCGGAAGTTACCTCGAAATCATCTTCCATTCCGATGTCGCTTAAAAGCTTCTTGAACACGAACTCCGCCATCGGTGAGCGGCAGATGTTTCCGTGACATACGAATATTATCTTTTTCATAAAACGCGGTTATAGATTTTAGTAGCTTCTCTTCTGGCAATAGCCCAGAGTTCATCAAATTCCATCCGGTCCCCGGCAGTCAGAGAAAACACCTTGCCAATCCCGCTGGATGCTCCGGTGACAACAGCAATTTTTTTCATATTACTTTTAGGTTTTATCCGGCCACAAATTTCCTTAAAATTAGTCTAATTATGCAAAGATTTTTCAACTATTCGGTTGCCAATCTAAAAAAAGAGCCGTCATCGCTCTTGATGACAGCTCTCTTGAGTCTGTTTCTGTCGTAAGTCTTTTTGGACTTGTGGACCATTCTTCGTGACTGGACCTGACGTCCGTGTCTTTCAATTTCCTCCTGCCTCGCAGCCTTGCGGTTGGCACGGATGAAGTCTTCCAAGGTGATTTTTAACTTTTTCTGTTTCATATTTTTCAAATTGGACTGCAAAGGTATAAAAAACTTGTAAAAATTCCCAAATTATGGAATTTTATGTATATTTGCACTGTAAATTTATGACGACGGTATGATGTATGAAAGTTAATATATCGGATACGGATCTTGACGAATTGATTCGGACCGGCAGGAATAATAAGTACAAAAAGTACTCAAAGGATAAGAAGTTTATGATAGGGTTGGCGAGAGTGTACAATGTACTGACAACTGTCGCTGATACTAAAGGTCTTGAACCATATAGTTTCTTACATTATGAAAAGTTGAAGTACTGTGAAAACCTCAGCTCTGTAAGAGTGGTAAATGGTAGAGTGGAGCGATTGATATTCAGAGAGCTTGAAGATGGAATTGAAATTACATTATTAGAATTAAATAACGACCACTATGGCAACAAGAAATGAAGCCCCCGCCTTGATGGCTATCCATCCGGGCAGCATCCTAAAAGAGGAGCTCATAGAACGTGGCATTTCACAAAAAGATTTTGCGAAGATGATTGAAATGCAGCCGTCGCATCTTAATGAAATCATCAAGGGAAAGCGTTCCATTACAAAACCAGTGGCTGACAAACTGGAAGAGGTGTTGGGAATACCTTCAATAGATTGGGTAAACCTGCAAATCGGATTTGATTACAAAATTCAGCAAAATGCAGAAAGGCAGATTGCTGAGACCGCTGCGTATAATATCATCCAAGAGTATTCCAAATTTTTCAATGTGAAAATTTTGGAACAGCGATTAGGATCTGTACATGCTTTTTGTACTGAAACAGTGGAGTTCCTGACTGCTGTTTTCAAACTTCCGGAACCAGAACAATTACAACTACAAACCCGAGGACTGTTTAAGAAATCTGACAAAGTTGGTAAAGATCCTATCAAGATTATGACTTGGCTTTTGCTTGCAAAGCAATATGCATATTCAAATAGGCTAGATGCAATTTATGATGAAACTCGTATAAACGAGCTGGTACCAAAGATTGTATCTATTCTTCACGAAAATGAGAATACGATTGAACGGCTTGAAACTGCATTTGCACAATACGGCATCTTGTTCGGTATTGTACCTAAAGTCGATGGCGCGTCAATTGATGGATACTCGTTTGAATATGACGGACATCCCTGTATAATAATGACAAAGAGATATGATAAGATTGATAATTTTGCTTTCTCCGTCATGCATGAATTCGCACATGTAATTAATCATGATTATGAGGACTTTAATGTCGATATTGAGGATTATGATCATGAGAGCCCACGCGAAAAGGCTGCAAATCAATTTGCTGCAAACGCACTTATTCCTGATGCTGATTGGAAAACTGTCCCGGAAGTTCGATTGTCTCCAGCTGTTATACAAAAGACTTGTTCCAGATGGGCAGAAATGAGAGGATATAATAAGTGGATTGCTTTAGGCCGTCTTTCGTATCAAACAGGAATGTATAAGTTTAAGACTGACGCCACACGAAGCATTTCAGGTTGATTATTATGCAGATACTATTGGCAAGTGCAAAAATAATGAGGGAGCGGTGTCACAGCGCCGGCATTGAAGTGACGCATCCTATGTTCGGGGATGTGGCTTCAAAGTTTGCCGGGGACCTTGCCCGGATGACTGTGGATGAGATTGCTGATGCATTCGCGTGCAGCAGGAAAATCGCCGAACTCAATATAGAACGATACAAGATTTTCGGCAGCGATGAGGCCGAACTTGTCCCTGCCGTTTTCGCTTATTACGGTCAGGCGTACAAGCATTTGAAAGCAGACGAGTTTTCAGTTGAAGAATTGGAGTGGGCCTGCTCACATCTCTGGATTTCCTCCTGTATGTATGGTCTGTTGCGTCCCTCAGATGTAATCAATCAATACCGTATGGACGGCAGTTTCATTCTTCCGTCCAGCGGAGGGGTGAAGGTTGCCGACTTCTGGAAATCCAGGCTGACCGACATTCTGATTGACTCTGTCCTTGCAGATGACGGAATTCTGGTCTATCTGGATACGGACGAATACCGTGCTCTCTTTGACTGGAAACGCGTGCTCTCATCCGTAAGCGTCATCGAACCGGAATTCCACATCCTGAAAGAAGGCAGACTCACCACTCCTGCGGTGTGGGCAAAGACCTGCAGAGGTGCGATGACAAGGTACATCATTGAGAACCGTCTCACCCGTGTGGAGCAGCTCAATGCATTCTGCGCCAACGAATTCCATTACGACGCCTGCCTTTCGAATGCCGACCGGCCGGTGTTTGTGCGCGGCTTCGGGACGAGTGATGGAAAAGTGCGGATTCATCCCCACAGGTGACGAATGTTATGATGAATCCCTGTATGGCGGTGCCTCCAGACCCATTCGTGTCCTCCGGGTTGAACTCAATTGGGTCTGACTCGCGTCAGATGACCCAGCATAGCCATGCATTTTATACACACAGACAATCTTGTAAAGAACACTTTTGTCGAGAACTACATCCCTCGGCTTGTAAGGCTATCTAAGAAAAGAAAAAGGTATTCAGTGAGGGCTGAACACCTAATTCGTAATTTCCTATCGCCTCTCGGCACCATTTTACTTCGCAAATATACATACTTTTTCGATACCTGCAAAAATTTCTTATTCTTCTTCCGATTTTACTTTCCAGTTCTCCAGACGGTGATTGCTGATTGAAAAGTTGGCTCCGATTTCGAATATTTTGCGTCTATGTAATCAATATGCCACAATTTTGCAGAAGCATTTGTTATCTTTGCAGTCACTATGGCAAAGAACTATTTTAAATCTTACGTATGGCTTCTGGAGACGCTCCAGAGCAGGGGACCTTTAACCTTGAAGGAAATCAAGAAATTATGGCTGAACAGCAGCGCCAATGAAGACGGCAAGGAATTGGCGACACGTACTTTTGCCAATCACATTGCGTCAATAGCAGATGTTTTCGGAATAGATATCGTATGCGACCGCAGGGACAACACATATTACATCGAGAATACGGAAGACCTTAATGGCCGCGGCATCCGCAACTGGATGCTCAATGCCTTGAGCCTTAATTCTTTGCTTTCGGAAGGTGCAAGCCTTCATAACCGCATCTACTTTGATGATGTGCCTTCAAAGGATAAATTCCTCCCCACCATTATCCAGGCAATTCGTGACGGCAAGAAGCTTCAAATGCGTTATCAAAGTTACAGAAAGCAGGAGGAAGAGCATTTCTTGATTGAACCATACTTCCTGAAAGAATTCAAACGCAGATGGTATCTTTATGGTTATAAAGGGGATAAAGACGGTTGCAGAATGCTGGCTCTGGACAGAATCATAACAGCGACAATCTCTTCGGAGAGCTTTTCCTTGCCGCAAGAATTCTCAGCCGTCGGATATTTCGGGAGCATATATGGTATTCGCGTTTATCCTGGTATGAAGCCGGAGAAGGTCCTATTGAAGGTCTCAGAGATGCAGACAAAGTATTTCCGCTCTTTGCCATTGCATCGGAGCCAGGAGGAAGTTGAAACCCATAAGGGGTACAGCATCTTCTCATATTTCCTGACAACTGACTACGATTTCAAGCAGGATGTGCTGTCGTTTGGAAGCGAGGTTGAGGTCCTTGAGCCGGAAAGCCTGAGAAAAGAGTTCCGGAATACCATTGACCAAATGGTTAATGCCTATGACGAAGACAATTAACATACTTTAATTCCGAAATATGAGAATCATCCAAATATCCGACACCCACGGCAAGCACCATCAGCTGAAGGGCCTCCCGGAAGGAGACGTCCTGATTCATTGCGGAGACTTCACTGAGGACGGGACAGAGGAAGAAGTTCTCGACTTCATCAACTGGTATGAAGAGCTGCCTTACCCTCACAAGATTTTCGTCACAGGCAATCACGACCTATGCCTGCGGGATGCTGATGGTATTGAAGACCTGCAGACAAATATGCATTTTCTCCAGGACAGGGATGTTGTTATTAATGGTATCCGGTTCTTCGGTTTGGCTTGCTGGCACGATGAATCTCTGATTCCGGAAGGCACAGATGTGATTATAACCCACGAACCACCGCTGCATATTCTCGACAAGGCCGGGGATATCAATTGGGGCAACCTTGCCTTAAAGGAGCGGGTTATGAAGATTCATCCCCGTTACCACCTCTTCGGCCATGCCCACAGCGCATACGGGACAGAACTTATCAACGGAATTGTCTTCTCAAACGGCAGTGTCCTGGACCACAAAGGAAACGTTATTCACAACGGAAAAGTATTTGAAATTTAATTTTTACATCTGCCAAATTTCTGCTGACCCCCGCCCTATATTTGCAGTCGTAAATGACTGACAATATGGACGACATCTTAGAAAAGTACACGGAATTCGAAAACAAACTCTACATCATCGGGGGCTCACGCCGGGAAGCCCTCAGGGAAGCTATGGCCATTCTCCTCCGCCTGACCTTCATCGACTCCCTCGAAGCCCTCCACCTCAAAGGCCAGCCCTATAACCGGGAGGAAGTCATCAAGAAACTGAGCTGCTGCCCGCATCCCGTCATCGCAGTCTCCGAAGAAACCGCCCCAATCGGATCAGACACAGTACAATACACAAACGGAACCACCTTCTCACTCACAGTGATAGGGAAATAATTTCAAACCCAATGAAACAATTTATCTCTATTGTTGCGGCATTGTTATTTGCCGCCACCGCTCTGGCACAGAGCACCAATCCTCTCAATTACAGCGGCAAGATGTTCATTACATCCATCGATCTCCTTTCTACACCTCGCTATGTCTCTTATGAGGATCACGCCATAATCAGCACAGATATGGGCATTCCTATGGTCGAAGTAACGAAAGTCATATTTGACTTCGAGAAAAACAAAATCACGATGAACGACAAGGAATGTGATATCAAAGTCACGGCATCAAAGAAATACACCCTCGCTGACGGGTCTTGGGTGGTTGTCATCTACATTGATTTTATTGGTGAAGCCGACAAATACGAACTTGTTTGGCAGGAGAAAGGCACCCCTTACCTTCAAGAAATCATGAAGACTGACGAAGGCGTCAAGATTGTCCGTATGCATCTTTCCATCAAACCGTCAGTCACCTCGCCCGAAGAGGCCGTCATTGAAATGCTAAACAGCTATGGGGCGTTCTAGGAAATGTGTATTCCCCTGATTTCAGTTGTCTGGATTGTCTAAGTCACGTTAGTCCGGCAGGCACATTTCCCACCGGACAGTCTTGTTGATTTTCAGATGTCCCTCAGACTACGGAGCTGCTCCAGCAGTTCTTCCGTGGATTGGATGATTTTGCGGCGGAGTCTGAAACCGACGACTGCTCCGGCTGTTATGCCTGCTGCCGCACCGCAGATGAAGAAGATTTCTTTTCCGTCGAAGGACTCTCTGCCAATGATTTCGCCGATTATCCATCCAATCCAGAACAGCATCATGATAATGCCGTATTTCAGCCAGTCCACATATTTCATCTTGAACTTCGACAGTCCTTCGGCTGCACTTACCAGGTCGCTGTTCATATCCGGAAGGTGTCTGTTCGTCAGGGCTGTGGCTATGATGCACACTATCATCATCACCTCGGTCAGGCAGACAAACCAGATGGAAAAGCCTGTCTTATAGAAACTTGGGGCACAAAGCATAGCAATTGCCGCGAAGACATAAGTCTGGTTGGACTTGGCCCGGAGCGAGGACAGTCCGCTGCGGTAGGATTTTTTCAGAAGTTCACTGCTTATAATCTTCTGACTCTCAAGTTTGTCACGCAGTGCCTGCATCTGGCTACGCATCTGCGTCAAGGTATCATTGTTTTCCATAATTATTTCATCTTTTTGAGTTGTTCTCTGATTCTTACAAGGCGGACCGAAACATTTTTGGTGGATATGCCCACAATCTGGCCTATTTCCTCATAGCTCAAGTCTTCGAGCCAAAGCAGGATGATGGCCCTGTCGAAGAGCCCCAGTTTGGACATCCTTTCCCTAAAATCAAATAAAAGTATATCTTATTGCTTTATTTTGCGAAATATTGAAAATTTTGTACTTTTACGCAAAATAAACATACAGAATATGTGCGAAATAATTGGCAGGAAAACCGAGAAGGTAGGAATTCCCCCTGTTTACATAAAAAACACAAAAACTGCATTCAAGAAGGCTCCTGGAAATCAATTTGTCTCCCTAACGAATGCCGAAATGGCTCCTGTTATTCAAGTGTTTTTTGGTCGCACAGTGAAAGTTAGAGATTCTTATTTGGGAACTCCTTGGGAGTATTTCAGTAAGGAACTTGCTAATGCGGATAATAGTGCCATCAGCATGCGTCCGTTCATCAATACATTTGATCACAATGCTGTGGACAAGGCCCTTGGAAGGACAGAACGATATGTCAAGGAAATTATTAGTCCGGAGATTTATGCTTCTCGTGAGGTTCGAATTAACTCTACTGATAAATATTTCAATGACTTGGCAAAAGATGAGTTTAGCCGTGATTTGCTGAAGTTTAAGGATGTGTTGATGTCCGCTTTTGGAGAGCAATTTAGATATAAGGTAACTACTCAGGTACCCTAGCCATAGGCAGTAACCTATGACATACGATAAGCAATGATTCAGTCTATGATGCTACGCCAGCGCAAGGGTTGCTATGACCCGAAGGACCTCGAAGGGGTTCTGCCCGTTCTTGACCGCTGTCTGTATGACGGAGGCGACGGTGGCGTAGTTCTGCGCTCCGGCCTCCGTGCGGAAGCATCCGCTAACCTTGAGCTTGGTCTTCGCGGGTCGGAGGGCCTTCTCACTGTCGTTGTTCGTCGGCGGGACAGCAAGATTTGTCAGGAAGGTGAAGATGTAGTCCCTGTGCTTGGCGA
Organism: Rikenellaceae bacterium; assembly: GCA_022771245.1. Lineage (GTDB taxonomy): Bacteria > Bacteroidota > Bacteroidia > Bacteroidales > UBA932 > Cryptobacteroides. The sequence goes on from JALFCH010000047.1 coordinate 15,892, forward strand.
TGCCCTTTTTGAGGTTGTCCAGTTCGGTGTCGGAACCGTCGGTCTTTGTATAGATCGGAGGCCTTGCAAGAAGTTCATCAAGTCGCTTCTCCATCTTCGTCCGCACCTCCGGCCCGATATCTCCCTGGTTCCTATGGTGAACGGAGTCTCGCAGAAGATCCAGCATATCAAGACTCCAATCATCATCCGGGAAGGCCTGCATCGTGTATGTGAGGTTCCGAAGCAGGTGTGCGATGCATATCTGGTGGTCCTCCATCCCGACGTCTCCCATGAAGTATGCCGGCCAGCGGTCGGTCACCCAGACTTTTCCGCCAAGTTCCTTTGGGGTGAAGTTGTCTGTGATGGCTCCGTGACTCCTGCTGCCGTCGAAGGCGAGATATGTCGCAACGTCGTTCTGGAAGGTCCAGAGCCAGTTGTTCCTGCCGTTGATGTTGATTCCGGTCTCATCCGCTCCGGCAACTTTGCCGCTGGCCACCTTCTGGCGTATCATCTCGTAGGGTTCCTTGGAGAACTTCCTCATCGAGTTCAGCATATTGGATACGGACCCCTCGCTTACGTGAAGCCCGAAGATTGTCTCCAGCAGGTGTGTCAGCCGTTTGAACGGGACATTCTGATATGTGCTCAGGTAGGACACGAGGGCCGTGATGTTGGGGCCGAAGTTTACCGGGGCATTCACAGTTTCCGGGAACTGCCCCTTGCAGCAGTGGCCGCAACTGCACTTGACCTGCATCATAAGGTGGTCTATGACCTTCGCCTCTATCGGAAGAGGGATGTCAACCTCCTGTCTTCTGGCACCCACGGTGGCGGAGTCCATATCCAGGGGCTTGCCGCACACGGGGCAGACAGCGGCCGGATACCAGCGCTCGGTAGCGGTGACATCATCAGTCTGGAACCTCGTGCTTCCCGGATGTCCCTTCTGTCCGCCCGTCTTCTTTCCGGAGGGCTTGCGCTGGGATTGCGTGTGAGGAACGCCTATGGGGTTCTTCGACGGAGGCACGCTGCTGTTTGCGCTGGTCTTGACTATTGGCCTATGACCGGTCTCGAGTTCCACAATACGAGCCTTCAACTTTTTGATTTCCTCTTCCTGCCTTGTTATGCTGCGGTTAAGGACATCATTTGCGCGGACCTGCTCGTGAAGTTTTTCCGCCAGCTCCGCAGAGTCAAGATCCTCGGAGTATCCCATCTCACGAAGGAGCTGTTTGCGCCGACGGGTAAGTTTTATCCAATCGGATTCGAGGCTCCTTCGAAGCCCTGTATTGAAGTCCTTTTCCATACCACGAAGATAAGAAAAAGAAACGGTTCTACCAAATTTAACAAATTGTGTATCAATGGATTAAAGGCTATTTACGGGCTTTCTGACAAACTCGATACCCCTTTATTCGGAGGGTCAAGCAGAAAGTTTTTAAGAGCCTCATTATGCCTTCAAAATGGCAGTAATCGACTGATTTTTAATGGGTTGGAAGCTAAATATGCGATGCAATGAAAATTTTTGAAAAAAGTTATATCAGGGTGGCGAAAGCCTCGCGCTTCCTTATGTTTATAGTCAGGTCAGGGGTACCTGAGTAGTTAC
>JALFCH010000008.1 GCA_022771245.1 Rikenellaceae bacterium
CTGGCCGCCGGAAGTGATGACATAGCAGTTGGCAGTCCCGGATGCCGACAAATCCACAGGATTCTTATCTACGTCAGCATCATCCCCGCCTCCGGATACATCGTCAGGATTCTCGACATTATTGTCCGGATTATCACCGGTTTCCGGTACTATAGGTCCATTGCAGGCAAGCACGAGAACGCAGGCTGCTACCACCCAAAATTTTCTGAATTTCATCTTTTTCTTCATTTTTAATGCCAGCGAAGGTAGGTAAAATATTGGAAAAACCGGGAAAATTTCATACTTTTGGAGGATTTTAGTAATTCGATTTATGGAAAATTTTGGATTAGGATTGCAACTTATGCTTGTGGGAATGATTACGGTGTTCCTCATACTGGTAATCGTCATAACAGGCAGCCGTCTGCTCATCAGACTCATAAACAGAATCGCTCCGGAAGAGGAGCAGAAGAAGGCACCAGCCGGAGAGGACTATACGGCAGTTTTCGAGGCAGCCGTTGCCCAACTGACCGAAGGAAAGGGAAAATTGACAAAAATCACGAAACTATAATATGGCAAAGGAAATCAAACTCTGTCTCGTATTCAGAGATATGTGGCAAAGCGCAGGCAAATACCAGCCCCGCGTGGACCAGTTGTTGAAAATTGCACCTGTATTCGTCAAGATGGGTTGTTTCGACCGCATCGAGACCAATGGTGGCGGATTCGAACAGGTGAATCTGCTCTTTGGAGAAAACCCGAACAAAGCAGTACGCGAATGGACAAGGCCCTTAAGGGAAGCCGGCATCCAGACCCAAATGCTGGACCGCGCGCTCAACGGCCTCAGAATGAGCCCTTGCGCAAAAGACCTGCGCAAACTTTTCTATAAGGTGAAGAAGGCCCAGGGCACTGATATAACCAGAATTTTCTGCGGCCTGAACGACCCGCGCAACGTCATTCCTTCCATCAGATACGCGAAGGAAGCCGGGATGATCGCCCAGGCCAGCCTCTGCATCACCCACTCCCCTGTTCACACTGTGGAATATTACGTCGGCCTGGCGAAACAATTCATAGAAGCTGGAGCAGATGAAATATGCCTGAAGGATATGGCGGGCATCGGACGTCCGGAGAGCCTTGGCAAGATTGTGGGCGGAATAAAGAAAATTGCTCCGGACATCCCGGTTCAGTACCACTCGCACGCAGGTCCGGGCTTCAATATGGCTTCCATACTGGAGGTCTGCAAGAACGGATGCGACTATGTGGACGTGGCTATGTCTCCGCTCGCCTGGGGCACCGGCCACGCAGACGTGATTGCAGTGCAGGAAATGCTCAAGGATGCCGGATTCAAGGTGAAAGACATCAATATGGAGGCCTATATGCAGGCCCGCACGCTCATTCAGGAGATGATGGACGATTTCCTGGGCTATTACTGCCCTCCTCTGAACCGTCTGAACAATTCCCTTCTCATCAAGCCGGGACTGCCGGGAGGTATGATGGGCTCGCTTATGACCGACCTTGAGGAAAATCTTTCATCCCTCAACAAATGGAAGGTGAAGAACGGGCAGCCTCAGCTCAGCACTGACGACCTGCTGGTGAAACTCTTCGATGAGGTGGCTTATGTCTGGCCAAAGGTGGGTTACCCTCCACTCGTGACTCCGTTCTCACAATATGTCAAGAACCTTGCACTGATGAACGTGACCCTTATGGAGAAGGGCAAGAAGCGCTGGGAGATGTTCCCGGACACGATTTGGGATATGGTGCTCGGCAAGGCCGGGAAACTGCCGGGCGAGGTGGACGATGAAATCAAGGAACTTGCAGCTTCACAGGGGCGCAAATTCGTGGACAGCGACCCTCAGGACAATTACCCTGACTGTCTCGAGGAATTCCGTGCAAAGATGAAGGAGAAGGGCTGGGAACTTGGTCCGGATGATGAGGAGCTCTTTGAATATGCTATGCATCCGACTCAGTATGAGGCATATAAGAGCGGACAGGCAAAGGCTGAATTCGAGGCTGACCTTGCAAAGCGCAAGGCTGCGAAGGAAAGCACCGGCACAGCCAAACTGCCTTCAAGCATCACTGTGAACCTCAACGGGCAGCTCTACAAACTGGATATTTCTTATGACGGGACTGCCCCTGCGGCAAGCCAGGCCCCTTCCTCCGCGCCTGCAGCCGGTCCGTCCGAGGGTGTACCTGCGCCTATTTCCGGAAAGTTCTTCCTCACTAAAGACAGTCAGGAGACTCCACGCAAGGTGGGTGACAAGGTCAAGCGTGGCGATGTGCTCTGCTATATCGAAGCGATGAAAATCAACAATGCCATCTGCGCCGATTTTGACGGAACCATCACGGAAATACTTGCCCACAACGGCGAGACTGTTGAAGAAGACGACATAATCATCAAAATGACAAGAGGATAATGGAAGGATTTCTTGATACTCTGAGGAAACTCTACGGAATGACCGCCTTGAGTGACCTGATTGCGGAGCCGACTTTCCTGCTTATGTACCTGCTGGCCTTCGGGTTGCTGTACCTGGGCATAGTAAAAAAATACGAGCCGCTGCTGCTCATCCCAATAGCATTCGGAGTGCTGATAGCAAACTTTCCGGGCGGAGAAATGGGTGTGATACAGACAGATGCGAGCGGAATGGTGAAACTTGCGGACGGAACTCTCAAGAATATCTGGGAAATGCCTCTGCACGAAATTGCACACGAGTTCGGAATTATGAATTATCTTTATTACGGACTCATCAAAACCGGACTTCTGCCACCTATAATATTTATGGGAGTGGGCGCAATGACGGATTTCGGGCCTATGCTGAGAAACCTCAAGCTCGCGATTTTCGGCGCAGCTGCCCAGTTCGGTATTTTTGCTGTGCTTCTGGTGAGCCTTGCGCTCGGTTTCACACCTGCAGAGGCCGCATCCCTTGGAATTATCGGTGGAGCAGACGGTCCTACGGCAATATTCACAACCATCAAGCTTGCGCCGCATCTGCTCGGTCCCATTGCCATTGCAGCCTACAGCTATATGGCCCTGGTGCCGGTAATCATCCCTCTTGTGGTGAAACTCACCTGCACGAAGAAGGAGCTGATGATAAATATGAAGGAGCAGGACAAGCTCTATCCGGACAAGCTGAATATCAAGAATATGCGTGCGGTGAAGATTATCTTCCCCATTGCCGTGACCACCATCGTGGCGATTTTCGTTCCTACTGCAGTGCCACTCGTGGGTATGCTGATGTTCGGTAATCTCATCAAGGAAATCGGGGCAGACACGGCAAGGCTTTTCAATGTGGCCAGCAACGGTCTTATGAATGCCGCAACGATTTTCCTGGGACTCTGCGTGGGAGCCACTATGACGGTGGACGCCTTCCTTAACCTGCAGACTCTTGGAATTATTGTTGGAGGTTTCTGTGCCTTTGCCCTGAGCATTGCCAGCGGTATCCTGATGGTCAAAATCTGGAACCTGTTCTCCAAGAAGAAGATCAATCCTCTCATCGGTGCCACCGGACTTTCTGCCGTGCCTATGGCCAGCCGTGTCTGCAATGGCATCAGCACCAAGTATGACCCGAAGAATCACGTCCTGAACTACTGTATGGCCTCCAACATCGCGGGAGTCATCGGCTCGGCAGTTGCAGCGGGTGTGCTGATTTCATTCTTGGGTTAGGAATTCTGAATCAGTAACCGATACGGACAGGAGCACGAGTATTGCTTTCTGGAAATATTATGATTATAGTTTTTTACCGGCTCTTTGTCCGTGACTAAAGAGCCGGGGACAGCTGGTGAAGGCAGGAAATATAGCCACTGAAAGCCTCAGCGGTACCCGGTTCCAGTTGGGAATGACTAAGACAGGAATTTTTATTCCCCGATTTGATACCCGCTACGGCTGGCTATGACACAGCGTTCATCCATTCCGTCATTCAGATTGAGAGTAATGTTCACGTGGAGGCTTGAGACTCCGTCAATTCCGAGTTTTTCCCTGTCGATTACGGTAAAGTACCTCAGAATATCTCCCTCCTTGAAACCTTTGCCATATCCCAGGTCAAGTTTATCCTCCATTACAAGACCGAAATTATCGCCCGTAACGCTAGCCACATCACGACATTCAGGCAACCATTCCTCAACCGGAACGCCTTCCACGCAGGCCTCGCCCTTTATAGCATATTCGTAACCCTTCCATTCAGAATTGAACCATCCGCCTCCTTGACTTTCAGAAATCCCGTCAGCATCTATCCAGACTGCAAGTGTGCTGAGTGACGACAGATTGATTTTGAGATTTCCAGCATCGTCCTTTTCATATCCCACCTTACTCTCGTCCACCTCAATAAACGAATACAGATATTTCTCAGTCAATTTGAACTTGACTTTATTCACACCGCGAGGACCGCACCACCTTTCAGAAGACGGCTCACAGTTTATGTCAAACTCTTCTTCAGCAATTATGAGTTCTTGTTTTATCGAATCATCCCGCACAGGGTCTGAAGTGTCTCCCGGAGCAGGAAGGGTATTGTCTCCCACTGGCGGAATTGGGGCCAGGTCATCCACGACATCAATCCATTCTGTCTGACAAGCAGCCATCAGGACTCCAGAGAGCATCAGTATGAACAATTTGCTTAAACTTTTCATAATCAAGTATTTTGGTTTGACAAATAATTTGCTGTAATCAGACAGGTCACCGCACTTATGTACGCATCCTCAAAAGAGCAGAGCATCTTGCGTCCGGAAATCACGGAACTCAGAAAATCATCAATCAGTTCTTCATCCGCACCCGCGTGGGAAGGAAGAGAACAGACCTCGTTCCAATCCTCGAACAATTCTCCGCCTTCAGGCCCGATCATCCTGATGCAGTTTGCTTTCGCCTCGATTCTCCCCTTTTCAAATTCCAGGAGGCTCTCCCTGCCGTCCCCGTCAGTAATTCCATCCATCTCCATCACGATTTCCACTCCGCCTTTAATCCTATACTCAACCTTGGAGTAATCCTCCACATCATTGTCACAATGAAAAACACAACGCCCGAAGTCCCCTTCGCGAAGTTCACGCTCTATTGCCTCCGTCTTGCTTTCACCCTGAAGAGGGATGAAGTTGTCGGTCCACTCTCCCCTTTTCAGATAAAGGTCAACCGCAGAATACCTGCAACTGTCTTTCAAAGGGCAATCTATGCAACGCAATGCAGCCTGTTCCGGAGCAGCACCGACGCAATAGAGCGACAGGGAAGACTCAGCACTTTTCAGTTCCACGTCAGAAACGGATTTGCAACCCGCAAGATGCAGAAGCCAATCTACATCGTGGCAGCATTTTGACACGAAAACTGGCGAACTTTCCTTTGCCCTGGACCACAATCCCCGCACGAAGGTATGGGTCATACGGTCAATGCCGACCACCACCTTGTGATGTACGGACTTCAGCCTTCCCAAGGACTCCGTGGCAGAAAGCTCGGCAATCCTCCGGAAATAAGGATGGTAGCGAAGGATGTAACACAATCCTGCTGTGACATTGGAGGAGGCTGCCACAAGTTGCCTGCACTCCTGCTCCGTTTCGGCCATAGGTTTTTCAAGCAGTACTGACATACGCAGTCCGAGGGCCTTCAATGCCAGTTGATAGTGGGAATCGTCATTTGTAGCCACGATTGCAGCATCCGCCTTTATGCCTGAAGCAATGAAATCATCAAAAGAAGAAAAGAGGATTCCGGAAGGTAATGAAAATTCAAGGACAGCTTCACGGAGGCGGACCGGGTCACGTTCCACCACTGCTGCGACCAATGCCGACCCCGGTTTTGACACAAGGTATCTCAGATACTTTCTTGCCCTGTTTCCAAAACCTATGATTACCACTTTCACTCTTGAACGATTCATAAGTTTCCTCCCGTCAGCAATGGTCATTTGTCAATGTGTCCATATTATCTTCAACGTCCCAGACATTTGTGGATGCCTTGAGTATGACAACACCGTCTGCATCAAGCAGATACACGGATGGGATCAGCCTTAGGTCGAAGGACATACAATATTTTATGCTGCAATCCATATCACTCAGTGCCAACCAGCCCGGAATCACTTCTTCCGGCAGTCCGGGACTGTCTTCATCGGCGGCAAAAAGGGTTATAAGCTTGACTGCACCGGCCTTTGCAGCATTACGTATCTTGCGGGAACCGGCAAGTTGTGCAGACAAGCGGCGACATTCCTCACAATCTCCACTGTGCACAAACAAAATCGTAGGTTTGTCCGTCAGGCTCCGCAAACCAGCCTCGTGACCACTCCGGTCCATCGTCCTTATATCCGGGACAGTCTTTCCGGGGGCATTGCACTCAAGCAGCGACCTTTTCCATTCAATATGACGGTAATCAGCAGGTTGAAGGGATAGGCATTTCAATTCAGACTTCAAAACAAGTCTGTAGAGTTCATCGCTCCTGAGTTCCGATTTCACAGAAAAGAACATTTCTGCCATAGAACCGGCAAAACGCAGGAGGGTCAGATTGGATCCCTCGGAAAGGGATATGCTGTCCGCCATCTCATATCCTCTATCTATCATTGCAGCAGCCGTTTCCAAATCAACCTCACTTATGCGCTCCGCATAATTCCTCATAGCCTTTTCCGGCACGACATAGCAATCCCCTTCCTGTACGAACTGCAGAGCGGACCCTCCGCCCGAGCAGGACAGGGCAAAAAGACAAGAACACAGAATGAGTCGCCCGCTTTTGATCATTTTGCCACAAAGGTATAAATTTTATTCATCCCCGACTCTGAATCCCAGACATTTTTATTGGCAAGTCTGATACTGAACTCGCTTTTGCGGTACAGTTCAGGAGCTATGTCCGGCAGTTCGAGATAAATGGAGTAACTGCGCCCAGCCACTAAATCCTCAGGAAGGGAAATGGCTATGTTTACGTCGTTTTCCGTTCCTCCCTGCCAACTTCTGGGGTCTATGTCTGTCTTGTAGGTCCAGGCCTTGGTCTTGTCTTCCATATCACGCAGCACAAAATACAGTTCCCTCTCGTTCATAATGGAGGCGAAACCGCAGTTGACCAGTTTGAGATCCAGGTACATCTTGGAACCGGCAGTTTTCTCCGATGAGAAGGTACCTTCCTTCAGATAGAGCCTGTAACCTATCCTGCACAGGATTTCATCTTCGCACTGGTCCCTCTTCCACACATCTATGACAGAGCCGTAGTTCAAGTAGGACCAATGGTACGCTTCCAAATCCTTGAGTGCATTGGTACAATTGCAGAATTCCTCATTATGGAGACAGGTCTCACCTCCCATAATGGTGTATTTGGTCTCATTTTTCCAGAACTTGCGATGAGTAATCGAGGAAAAGGTGCCGGCATCGTTCCCACTGGCAAGGAAACAATCATTATGACCGGCTATCCTGGACGCGTTGGAACCGTCAAAAGCGGTGGCTGCAGTTATAGTATCCTTGGGGCTGCAATTCAGAACCATCATCTTTTGTCCCGGTGTACGCAATGCCATCTGGCGGTTGACCGGTATGGCATCCAGCAGGGCCAGGGCGACCCTTCTTCTGCCTTCATCATTGTTTTCGAAATGAGTCGTATATCCGCCTCCGGCCCATTCTCCATAAGAGCCGATAAATCCCGTCTGAACCAGATAAATCACATCCTGATACTCCCGCAATATGGGTTTGAGTTGCTCTATATGCCTGAGAATCACATCTTCCGGAGCCTCCTTCTCATCGTCCACTTCCGTACCTGTCCAGGAATATGCAAAACGCATAATGGCTTTGACTCCTGCTTCCCTGAAATTGGCAAGTCCCTGACTTACAACATTCAGCGCCTCCTGCGAAATATCGGAGTGCATAAAGTCACAGAGAAAGACTTCCATCAGCAAAAGGGTAATCTTTTTGGAATCCGAGCGATAGGTTTTCAGGACCTGGGGACTCACCGGTGAAGGCATACTGCCATTCTTGAAGGTATAGCCAATCAATGAATACCATCCCCTCTCCGGGTTGCAGAAGTTTGATTCATCGTATTCATAGACAATATTTTCCCCCTGTTTGCGCACGGGATCCGGAACATTCTGCCAGGCAGTTTTAGTACAGGATGGGAAGAGGGACAGAACAAGTGCCGCCGCGAGGAAGGTTTTCAATGGGTTGTTTGCCATAACATTCAGTTTCAGTGTTTCATATTCAGGTATCGCAGGTCAATTTCAGCTTGCGAAACCGGGATTACAGATAGGACTCCTGAAATTGAGTTTCACCCTTGGTCAGATTATGGAAAATATTGAATTTCCGGGCAAGGGTATCAGGTCTTGAAGTCAGTCATAAATACAAATACAAACGAAAAACTAATGCCAATGAAAACACGGAATTTGATATTTCTGACTGCGGTTATCCTGTCCACAGCTTGTGGGGTGAATGATTCAGACCCCGGAGACTTCAATGTAATACCATATCCTGAGAGTGTGGAGTTCTATGGAGGCCGTTTCAATGCTGCCGGCAAGGAATTCCATCTGGACAGCAGTCTTGACCGGGAGATTGCAGATGCCGCAGGAAAATTTGCGGAACATTTGACTCTGGTAACCGGAAAGACAAGCAGCGTATCATTCGATGAGGGCAAGCGGGGCTTCATCTTCTGTAAGGACAGCCTTGCCCAAGCCGAAAGTTACACCATCCAAATCAAACGGAACAGCGTCCTTGTATCTGCGGGAGACTACAACGGTTTTATTTGGGCTATGCAGACCTTGGGGCAGATGTTCCCTCCGGAGTGGTACTCGGACGAAAAGGCCGATGTCGCCTTCACTCTCCCGTGCGGATGCATCAAGGACAAGCCCCGTTTCGGATACCGGGGTGTCCTGATAGACTCCGGAAGGCATTTCTTTTCAGTAGAAGAAATCAAGAGGTGCCTCGACATCATGTCCATATATAAGGAGAACCGTTTTCACTGGCATCTGACCGAAGATCAGGGCTGGAGACTTGAAATAAAGAAATATCCACGACTGACCGAAATCGGCTCCCGGAGGGCTCAGACCCAGATTGAATTCAAGGCAGACAGTCTGGACGGGATTCCTCACGGAGGATATTATACTCAGGACCAGATTCGGGATGTCGTGGATTATGCAGCCAAAAGGGGAATTACTGTAATTCCGGAAATAGACTTGCCGGGTCATATGCAGAGTGCCCTCGCCTCCTATCCTTCATTGGGATGCACCGGTGGCCCATATCAAGTGGCTCAGACTTGGGGTGTCAAGAAAGATGTCCTTTGCGTAGGCAAAGAAGAGACCTTCACATTCATAGAGGATGTGCTGACTGAAGTGCTGGACTTATTTCCTTCGGAATACATCAATATCGGCGGTGACGAAGTGCCTAAGGACAGGTGGGAAAATTGCCCGGCCTGCCAGAAAAGAATCAGAGAACTGGGACTGAAAGACAAAGACGGACACTCCGCTGAGCAATACCTGCAGAACTATGTGACTGCCAGGGTTCAGAAGTGGCTGAATGACCGCGGGCGCAAAATGATAGGTTGGGAGGAAATCCTCGAAGGCGAATTGGCAGAAGGCGCGACCGTGATGACCTGGAGAGGTACGGGAGAAAATGTGGACAGCAGAATCTGGAATTACGATGTGGTAATGAGTCCCCGTGGTTATATGTACATAGACCGTTACCAGTCCCACGAACAGGACAGGGAACCATTCTCAATCGGGGCTTATCTGCCGGTGGAAAATGTGTACGGCTATGAGCCTTACGACGATGTACCGGAATATGGCAAGTCCAGGATTCTGGGAGTGCAGGCGAATCTCTGGACGGAATTTATAGGGACCGACGAATACCTCGAGTATATGCTGCTTCCGAGGTTGGCTGCCTTGAGCGAGGTGCAATGGTGCCAAAGCAGCAAAAAAGAATGGAGCAGGTTCCGCAAATCCCTGGACCATTCCGTCGAGATCTACAAGAAACTGGGACTCACCTGGTGTGAATATGCCTGGGGCATTGTGGGTATGGGAGAGAACCGGCAGAAAGCCAGGACAGCTCAGGAACTTCAGCAATATTTGGACGAAAGAGAATAACACTAAATAATATATGATTATGAAACATAACTGCAAAAACTTGCTTTCACTGCTTTGCGTGATTGCATTATTATCAATGACTGCCTGCAATCAGGATTACATCATACGGACTGAAATTCCTCAGAGACCTGCAGGACAGGAAGATGTCATAGGACTCAAGCTGGATCCGATAGACACTGTAAGAATAGGTTTCGTGGGACTGGGCGGACGTGGCTCCTATGCTCTATACCGATACCTCTCTGTGCCATGGACTAAAATTGTTGCTCTCTGCGACATTGAGCCTGATCGGGTGGAAAAGAATGTCAAATTCTTGAAGGAAAACGGGATAGAAGTATCCGCGACATATACCGGGGATGAAGGCTACAAAGAATTGTGCAGGCGTGATGACATAGATCTGGTCTATATCTGCACAGATTGGGCAAACCATACCCCTGTTGCCCTCGAGGCTCTCAACAATGGCAAAAATGCAGCGATAGAAGTTCCTGCCGCAACGTCTCTGGCAGAATGCTGGGCATTGGTGGATGCTGCAGAGAAAAACAGAAAGCACTGTATGATGCTGGAAAACTGTTGTTATGATTTCTTCGAACTTTCTGCTCTTGCAATGGCAAGGGAAGGTGTATTCGGAGAAATTGTGCATGCCGAAGGTGCTTATTGCCACAATCTTACTGACTATTGGGACGGATATTGGAGAAATTGGCGTCTGGATTTCAACAGCAAGCACAAGGGTGATATCTATCCCACCCACGGACTCGGTCCTGTATGCCAGGCTTTGAATATCCACAGGGGAGACCGTCTCAAGACACTCGTAGCTATGGATACTCCTTCAGTTAACGGAATCAAGTCAGTCAAGAGATTTCAAAATGAGGATATGCCTGATTTCAAGAACGGAGACCTTACTTCCACTATGATTCTCACTGAAAAAGGCAAGTCCATACTGATAGAACACGATGTAATGACTCCGCGTCCTTACAACAGGATGTACCAGTTGGTGGGAACTGAAGGATATGCCGCAAAATATCCTGTTGAGCAGTGGAGCCTGAGCAAAGGTCAGGCTGACTCTCTGGGCCTTGTGTCTAAGGAAGAACTTGCCATGGGTGATGAGAATATGAATGAAAGGGACCGCATTGATTTTCACGGTGCTCTCCCGGAGGACTATGTAAAGCGTCTGCAGCAGATGTTCCCGACTCCAATACTTGATAAGGATCTTGAAGAACTTGCAAAGCGTGTCGGAGGCCACGGAGGAATGGATTTCCTTATGGACTACCGTCTCAACTATTGTCTGCACTATGGACTTCCTCTGGATATGGATGTCTATGATTTGGCAGAGTGGTGCTGCATAAGTGAACTCGGTTCCATTTCCATCAAGAACGGTTGCGCTCCGGTAGAAGTTCCTGACTTCACCCGCGGAGCCTGGAACAAAGTGGACGGGTTCAAGTATGCATTCTCTGACGGGTCCTTCAGATAACAAGGACATTCAGTGCAACGGCAAAGACAGGAGAAGTGCGTTGGCAAAGGTGCGCAAGTCTTTCCAATGAACTTGATATCATATAGACTTGCGAAACTGGAATAATATGAAAAGGTACTTATTTATTGTGGCGTGTGTCCTGAGTTTATCACTCGGGACATCACGCGCAGGGGACAATCCTCTAAGGATACAATTGGAACCGGGAGAAAGAGTCTGGGGAGGCCGCATCGCTGACGGAGCAAAAATGCCTTTCAGGGAGTTGGACAGCACCTCTCTTTTCCTCAATAGCGGCAATCAGGTCCAGCCTTTGCTGCTGACCAGCCACGGACGCAGTTTCTGGAGTGATGAGCCTTTCAAGTTCCGGATTGAAGATAATTGTATTATTTTTGCCGACAATATTGCAGCCATTCAGGAGCACAAGTGCGGCACAAGCCTCAAGGATGCTTACGACTATGCGTGCCGTACATACTTTCCTCCTGAAGGAAAACTGCCACCGAATGTTTTTTTTGAATGTCCACAATACAACACTTGGATAGAATTGCAATACGATCAGAATCAGACAGACGTACTTGAATATGCCCGAGGCATAATACGGAACGGATTTCCGACAGGAATCATAATGATTGACGACACCTGGATGGAAGATTACGGTCTATGGAATTTTCATCCCGGCAGGTTTCCCGACCCCAAGGCCATGTGCCGTGAGCTTCACGAAATGGGCTTCAAACTTATGCTTTGGGTGTGTCCTTTCGTAAGTCCGGACAACTATCAGGTCTGGAGTCCCATTTGGGATGGTCTGATACGCAAAACCAACGGAGAAATATATCCCGTACTGTGGTGGAACGGTTATTCCGCATCAATAGATCTGTCCAGTCCTGCCGGCTACTCCTGGTTCGATGGACAACTCCGGAAACTTATGGAAGACTACGGGGTGGACGGTTTCAAATTCGATGCGGGTGATTTCAATCTCTTCCCTTCCGATGCCGTGACAAAGGGAAATGTGACTGCCTGGGAATATTGTCATTTATTTTCTACCTTCGGGGACAAGTATCCTTACAATGAGTACAGGGCAGCCTGGAAAGAAGGAGGTAAGCCTCTGGTACAGAGACTCCACGACAAAAGCCACAGTTGGGAAGCCCTCCAGGCCCTCATCCCTGAAATGATGGCAGCCAATCTTATGGGTTACTGGTTCTGCTGTCCGGATATGATAGGCGGGGGCAGCTTTGCTTCTTTCCTGCCCGGATGCACAATAAATCAGGACCTGATTGTACGCTCAGCACAGATTCACGCTTTGATGCCTATGATGCAATTCTCGGTTGCCCCGTGGAGGATTCTTGACAAGGCACATCTGGACGCCATCCTCGGCAGCATATCCACTCGGGAAAATCTGCTTGGAGAAATCAAGGAGATTCTGCAGAAATCGGCGGAAACCGGCAGCCCGGCTGTCAGTCCGCTCGAATTTCACTTCCCGGCGCAAGGTCTGGACGAAATTAAGGACCAGTATATGCTCGGAGACAAGATAATGGTGGCTCCCATGTGCACGGAAGGTTTCAGCAGGACCGTGACACTGCCCTCCGGCCGATGGAAGGCTGATGACGGAAAAATCTACAAAGGGGGCCGTACAATTACCATTGATGTACCTCTGGACAGAATACCATATTTCCGCAAACTGTAAACTATGGACGACTCCTATCTCATTCTGAAACTTAGGGAGGGTTCTCACGAATCATTCAACGCCTTGTACAGCAAATATAAGGCGTTGATGGAGAATTTTGCATATTCACTCACCAAGGATAGGGATGCGGCAAAGGAGATCACCCAAGACGTGTTCATCAGATTGTGGGAATACAGGAAAAAACTCGATGATGTGAAATCCTTCAAAAGCTATGTTTTCAAGATGACCAGCAATCAAGTCTATGACTACTACAAAAAGCGTAGTTCGAAGACAGTGCTGGTGTCGGTGGAACAACTTGGCAACTTCCAGGAAATAACCGGATTGGTACCCCCTCCCGACATAGATTCGCGGGACCTCCTGATTCTCGTCCGTCTGGCTGTAGGCACTCTTCCGGAACAGAGACGAAAGGTCTTTATGATGAGCCGATGGCTCGGGATGAGCAATAAGGAAATTGCAGAGTCTCAGGATATAGCACTCAAAACGGTGGAATATCACATCACGGCTGCGCTTGCGGATTTGAGAAAAATTCTCGATTCACAGGAATTGACCAAGGGTAATAGCCTCTCCAACAAGTCTTATGGTAAGTAATCCTCAAAAGATCACTGATATGAAGGGCCCCGGAAATATCGCAGAAAAGATTATAAATTATTTCGTTGAAAACGACCTGCCTTCTGATGCCGTCGATGCATTTGGAGTGTGGTTGACTGATGAACACGGCAAAGAAGAGAAAGAGAATGCTCTTTTCAAACTATGGGAGCAGAAAGAGACAGAAATGACGGCCCAAAGCAAGAGGACTGGAGGCATATTCCTGCGCTGGAAGTCCCTTGGATGGATAGCGGCCATTCTCCTTGCCCTGTTCTGCATACCTCTGTCAATCTCCATTTTTGCTGACAGTGACAGTACAGTGAAGCTGATATCATCCAACGACGGCAAAGGAGACTTCATTCTCCCTGATGGAACCAAGGTGTGGCTTAATTCCGGGAGCACGCTTGAATATTCCGAAGAATTTGCGGACAAAGAAATAAGGGAAGTGAAGATTGAAGGGGAAGCCTTTTTTGAAGTGACCAAAGACACCAGACCTTTCCTGGTGGATATGGGAAGTTTCAGTGTCAAAGTACTCGGCACACGATTCAATGTCAGAAATTCCGACCGTTTTACAATCGAGGAAGTCACATTGGAATCCGGAGCAGTGGAAATCGATATGGGCAAAAAAGGTTCATTGATGCTTAAGCCCGGGGAATCATTCGCATACAACCCGATAAAAGAGACCTGGCTGGTGGAAAACGTAAAGACTTCCAATCACACCAACTGGACAAACCGTATCATAAATTTCGAGGGAGAAAGGCTTTACGACATTATTGAAACCCTGGAACACTGGTACAACATCAAAATCACACTGCTGGACAACGCAGACAGTTCCATGCGACTGTCGTTCAGGCTGATACCCGAAACGGTGGAAGAGACAATGACGGTCATTTCACTGCTGACAGGCTACGAATTCCGCATAATCGACAACAGGAACATCCTGATATACAAGAAGAACTGATAATTGATGTTCGCAAGTCTTTCCAATTGGATATCATTATCAAGACTTGCGGAACTTGAGTAATTGCTACCTAATTATTAACACTGATATGGCAACCGAAATCATCTCAGGGAAGCTGCGGACAGTGATATTGGCAGTTATGCTGTCCCTGTCATCTGTTTACTCGGCATATGCCCAAAACCGCAATCTGACCTTGAATCTCAACAATGTAACGGTAAAAGAAGCTTTTGAACAGATTGCGGCCCAAACTGGCTTCTCAATGGCATACAAGGATTCCGAAGTGGACCTTAGCGCCAAAGTGAGCATCGTGGCAGTCAATGATGATGTCGTAAAAGTCATTGACAAAATAATGTCGGGACAGAATATAACTGCAAGCATTCAGGGCAGCAGAATCATTCTCTCCAAAACAACTCCGGCAGAGGAAAAGGAAACGGTGCTTGAGGGCAGGGTTATTGACACCAAAGGCGAGCCTATCATAGGTGCCGCCATCTTTCTTCAGACAGGCAAAGGAGAAGTGACAGACACTGACGGACGGTTTTCCATCAACATCCCTTCTGAAGGTGCCGTAATTGAAATATCCTGTCTCGGCTACATATCGAAGAAGCGCAGTGTCTCAGCCGGACAAGCCCGTGTTACGATAATCCTTGAAGAAGACCATATGGCCATAGATGAGACCGTTGTGATAGGTTACGGAACACAGAAGAAAATCAATCTCACCGGAGCCGTCTCGACTGTCAATTCGAAAGATCTGGACAACAGGACATCCCCGTCCCTCGGACATATGCTCCAGGGTTCCGTACCGGGACTGTTCGTCACTGCGAATTCAGGAGAAAGGGAAGCATCGACGACCTTCAACATAAGGGGATACAATTCCATCAACGGAGGAAGCCCGCTTGTTCTGATTGACGGAGTGGAGGGCGATATGGACACTGTGAACCCGCAGGATGTGGAATCGGTGTCAGTCATCAAGGACGCCTCATCCTCAGCCATCTACGGAGCCCGTGCTTCCTTCGGAGTCATACTTATCACGACCAAGAGCGGAACCAGGACTGAAAGCCGCCCGGTGGTGCGCTATAACGGAAATGCCGGCTTCTCCACGCCGACCACCAGCACCGACTATGAAACCCGGGGATACTGGTCAGTCTATACCGCAGACCTGTTTCAGACAGCCACCTACGGCGCACCGGTCACCAACTACACGGAAGCCGATATGGAGCAATTGTGGCTCAGGAGGAATGATGTCGTGGAAGACCCCTCAAGACCTTGGGTCATACAGGAAATGAGGGACGGAAAGGAACGCTATATCTATTATTGCAACACGGACTGGTATCACGAAATGTACGTGGACATCAACCCTGTAACTCAGCACAATATCTCCGTCAATGGAGGAGGCAAATATATCAAATACTACTTCTCTGCCGGCTACGAACACAAGCAGGGCACCTATAAGGTACGTCCGGACAACTACAACAAGTACAATCTCAGAAGCAAACTGGATTTCGATGTTACGAAATGGCTTACCATAAGCGACAACATCAGTTTCTATACGACTGACTACGACTATCCCGGCAACTCCAGCCCGAGCACGACCTTCCAATACGGAAGCGTTCACGGATTGGCAAGTTTTCCTTTGCAGAATCCCGACGGCACCTGGGTGTACAAGACCAGTCTCCTGCCTTCAAACCTGACCAACGGATGCCACATTGAACTCGGTGCAGACACAAAAGTGAACAAGTCCTACAGGTACAATTTCTCCAATACGGCTGAAATTTCCATTCATCCGGTCAAGCAACTGGATGTCAGGGCCAATTTCACCTACACCTTCAACTCCACGAGAAAATGGAACAGGTCCACACCGGCACAGTATTCACAATATCCCGGCGTGATTGAAACGGATTCTGACGGCAGGTTCTGGAACAGGCTGATGGAAACCATCAATATGGACCGGTATATGGCAGCCAATGTATTCGCAACCTACACGGACTGCTATGCGGAGAATCACAACCTGAAGGTGACTGCCGGATTCAACTGGGAGACCCAATATTTCCGGAACCATTACACTGAAGCACATAATCTTTCATCACTCTACCTGAGCGATTTCAATATGGTGCAACCGACAGAGAAAGGCACCTACAACTGGAAAATCACGGGAGGACAGAATGAATATGCGCTTGCGGGAGTCTTTGCCCGAATCAATTATGACTACAAGGAGAAATATCTCTTTGAAGTCAGCGCAAGATGTGACGGCACCTCGCGTTTCGCAAAAGAAGGACGCTGGGGATTCTTCCCTTCCGCTTCAGCCGGGTGGAAATTCTCGGAAGAAGACTTTTTCAACCCCATCAAGTCCTGGTGGAATTACGGAAAGCTTCGCTTTTCCTACGGAAGTCTCGGCAATCAGCAGGTGGGCTACTATGACTTTATGAGGACCATAAATACCATCAACATAGGATATATGTTCGAAAGCGAAAACGACAGGGCCAAAGCCACGAATGTCTCAGCTCCGAACGCCTCCGATCTCACCTGGGAGATTACCAAGCACTATAATCTGGGACTGGATCTGGGATTCCTCGGCAACAAGCTGAGTTTCAGCGCTGAAGCATACATAAGGGACACGGAAGGCATGCTGACGGTGGGCAAGGCCTTACCCGCTGTCTATGGTACGTCAGCGCCTATGACCAATGCAGCCAATCTGCGCTCCCTCGGCTATGAGCTGAACTTGAAATGGCAAGACAGTTTCAAACTTGCCGACAGTCCTTTCAGCTATTCCGTAGGCCTGACCTTCAGCGACTATATCACCAAGATTACAAAATACCAGAATCCCGCCAAAGTTATGGGAAGTTATTACGAGGGTATGACGATAGGAGAAATCTGGGGTTTCAAGACAGACGGGCTCTTTGAATCGGACGAAGCGGCTGCATCCTGGACTTCCGTAGTGGACCAGTCATATATGGAACACGACCTCACCGGAGGCTGGAAAGGAGGAGACATTCGCTATCTTGACCTTGACGGAGACAATGTAATCAGCGTGGGCGGATACACTTACGACATACCGGGCGATATGACCATAATCGGAAACTCCGAGCCAAGGTGGCAATACGGTATCACACTCGGAGTCCAATGGTATGGCATAGACCTTTCTGCCTTTTTCCAGGGCATAGGACGCATAAATTGGTATCCTTCAGGAGATCTCAACGGTTTCTGGGGACCTTTCAACCGTACCACTTTGACCTTCCTTCCAAGGGATTTTATCCGGAATTGCTGGTCTGAAGACAATCCTGACGCATATTTCCCGAGACCTCGCGGTTGTCTTGCAAACGGTTCGAACACTGAACTTTCGGTAGTGAATGACCGCTACCTCCAGAACATAGGGTACTTCCGCCTGAGGAACCTTACAGTAGGATACTCCCTGCCGAAGAAGGCTCTTGACAAAATCAAGATTTCTGGACTCCGTTTCTACTTCACCGGAGAGAACCTGTTCTACGCATCTGCGCTGCGCAAAGCCACCAAATATATGGATCCGGAAGTTGCATACAACTTTATGTCAGGAGGCGGAGCCTATTTCGGCTATGGGTATCCTTACCAGAAATCATTTGTATTCGGAATTGACGTAACATTCTAAAACAGAGCATTATGGCAAGAAACTTAAATATTTGCGTCCTACTATTGACAAGCGTTGCAGTCTTCAGCTCCTGCAACGGATTCCTGGACAAATTCCCTCTGGACAAGGAATCACTGGACACCTATTTTCAGGATGAAAGCCAGATGCAGGCATTTTCCAACGCTTTCTATCCGGTGATTTTCAACGGCCCGTTTTACGATGCTGAAAACGATTTGTATTTCAAACGCTCTCTCCCGTCACGAATAAAGGGAGGCACATCCAGGCCAACCCCTTCCAGCGGTGGAGGCTGGAACTGGAGCACTCTCAGAGACATCAACACTATGATTGCACACATAGCGGACTATCCTGACGAAGCTGTCAGGGAAGAATACACCGGTCTTGCAAGATTTTTCAGAGCATATTTCTATTACAAGATGGTCCGGGATTTCTCTGATGTGCCTTGGTATGACCACGAACTCGGCTCTGCGGAAGACGAACAACTCTACAAACCGAGAGACCCGAGGGAATTGGTGATGAGCAAAATGGTGGAAGATGTGGATTACGCCATAGCCCACCTTTCAGATACACCTAAGCTATACCGGGTTACGAAATGGACAGCATTGGCATTCAAGTCACGCTTCTGTCTGTTTGAGGGAACTTGGAGAAAATATCACGGGGACTCAGGTGAAGGACACGACTACAACTGGTATCTGGCTCAGGCAGCCGATGCCGCCAAAGAATTCATTACGACGAGTCCTTATACCATTCACGACACAGGCAATGAGGCAGAAGACTACACAATGGTATTCTCGCAGCAGTCATCTCCTATGGATGAAGTCATACTCGCCAAGAACTACAGCACAAACACTCAGATTTCTCATTTCGCGACCTTCAACACCTTCTGTGTCAATGGAGACGGCCTGTGTATCAACAAGAAGTACATTGACAGCTTCCTGATGAAGGATGGCACGAGATTCACGGACATACCGGGTTGGGAAACGATGCAATTCTTCAATCAGGTCACCGACCGTGATCCCCGTCTGGCCCAGATTATCAGGACCCCCGGCTACCACAGGATTGACGACAACACCAAAAGAGTTCCCGAATTTGCCAACTCCCTGACGGGTTACCAGAGCGTGAAATATGCAGTGAGTTACGAAATCATAGCTGATTCCTGGCAGGCATCCGACAACGATATGCCCATATACAGGGCTGCAGAGGTCTATTTGAACTATGCAGAAGCTATGGCTGAAAGAACTGACGTAAAAATCTCTCAGGCAGATTTGGATTTGAGCATCACCCCCATCAGGAAAAGGGCCGGTATGCCTGAACTCAAACTCGCGGATGCGAATGCAAATCCCGACTTGAATTATATGGGATCTTCCAAATACGGTTTCAGCAACGTTACCGGCGACAACAAGGGCGTGATTCTGGAAATACGAAGGGAAAGGATGGTGGAACTGGCACAGGAAGGAGATTTCAGATGGTATGACCTTATGCGCTGGAAAGAGGGCAAGTGCATCGAACAGGATATCAAAGGAATGTATTTTCCCGGGCCGGGAGAATACGATTTCGATGGAGACGGAATCTATGATTTCTGCCTCTATGATTCGGATGAGAAGCCCCAAACCAGTTGTTTGTATTCACAACAATTGAACAAGGACGGTTTTTACCTCACTGAAGGGACAAGCGGATATGTGGATTCCCATAGGGGGCAAAAGCACGTCTTTGACGAGAAAAGGGATTACCTGTATCCGATTCCTACAGGAGAAATTGCACTCAACCCGGCACTGACTCAAAACCCGGGTTGGAAGGACATTAAAAGATAACATTAACCACTTAAAACACAACAACATGAAAAAGATCAGTTTACTTCTTGGTCAAGTCCTGATGACAGGATTGGCTATCGTTGGCTGCCAGAAAACCAACAAACCCGTTTCCGGCAACAACAATGATAACAACCTACATTCCCGCATCAATACATAACGCGGCTATGCTTTCTGGTGCCTGGACATCCATAGCACAGTAGATATCCCGTTGCTTCGTAAGGATTTCACCGATATAAGGGTCTTTGCCTGGTTGCTTGAAGCACTCGATGAT
>JALFCH010000086.1 GCA_022771245.1 Rikenellaceae bacterium
AATCTCATTGCTGCCGCACTCTGCGTCACCAGAACCCAGCTGAACAGAAAAATCAAGGCAATCACCGGGCTCACCACCACCGAATACATCAGCCAGATCCGTATTTCACTCGCCAAGAAGCTGCTCGACAATGAGTCACTGCTAATCGGGGACATAGCCCAGCGCTGCGGAGTGGACGATGTGGCATATTTCAGTGCCATCTTCAAAAAGGCCACCGGATACACCCCAAGCGGGTGGAGAAACCGCAAAAAGTATCCCAATTCATAATTTTAGTCACTTAATTCATAACTCGAAAATCAATCTGAAGATAATTTTGCAGTAGTTGAGAACTTTTTTAACACTGCAATATCATGAAAAGATTGATTTCCGTTTTGTCGGCATTTACCGCACTCCTGACCGTATTCTCCTGCACGACTCTCGAACCCACGAACCTGAGTTCTGACACACTCCCTGTCAAGATTACCGTCACAGGGCACGCCCGCTACCAATCCTACAACAAGAGCGGCAACCTGCAGGATCCGGAAGTAGTTGACAAGGGAACTGAAGTCAGAATTTATTACGGCATCCCTGATGACGGAGGCAAAACCGAATTCGCTCTCCGCACTGTCACCACGGATGCAGACGGATTCTTCAGCGCAGAAATCGGATGCCCTGCAGGCAAGGCAATGACAATCAAGGCCAACTGCTCTTTTACCGCAGGCTCCTACGCCCTCAACGAAGACGGCAAGTTTGTTTCCACCGAAACCTGTTTCTTCAGCGAAGTAGAAAAGACAAACGTATCCGGAGGTGATGCCAGATACTTCCAGCTTGATATGCTTCCTTCTGCATATATCGGTGACGAAGGTCTCAAACAGCCAAAATAAATCGACTGATTATGAAAAAGATTCTTATTTCAACACTTCTGATGATGCTGGCATTCACGGCTATCGGACAGGAGAAAAACAAATATTACATCCCGAAAAAGGGAGACTGGTCAATTGGTGTCACCTTTAATCCCGCCACTCTGGGCCGCAACATAAGTATGCAGCCGAAGGCAGGTGAATTTGCCGGAGACTGGATTGAAGAACTCGCATCAAGTCCGAAACAGATGTTCATCCTCTCCCAGGACCCTCTCGCAGCAATCAGGGCAAAATACTATCTGTCCTCCAAAATGGCAGTCAGGGCCACCCTCGGATTCAACGGAAGCCTCGTAAACTACAAGGAATATGTCCGGGACGACCTTGCCGCAAGCATCGACCCTTCCACCGAAAACAAAGTGGTGGACAATGTACGTTCCAATCTCAACAGCGCCACTCTCCAGGTCGGCCTCGAAGGCAGCAAAGGTGAAGGTTGCGTGAGGTTCATCTACGGCATCGACCTTATGTACAGCATCGCCGGAGGAAAAATGGACTTCCGGTACGGCAACGCCCTCACCGACCTGAACAAGGTGCCTTCGTCGATGCCTATGACATCGGAAATGAAGGCCGGTTCAGTTAACGACTTCCAGAAGAAACTCGGAATCGGGTACGGCCGTCCGGTGGAAAGGTACAACTCCGGGTACATTCACGGCCTGGGTCTTTCCGTGGATATGGGCCTTGAAGTTTTCCTTGCTGAAAGAGTTTCGGTCTCACTTGCAATGAACTTCACCCCGATTATGGTCAGTTTCCAGCCTCAGACCTACACCGTTTATGAAGGTTTCTCTTCATTTACAGGCAAAGTCGAGAATTATAACGGTCTGGTAAGCCCCGGCAGCAATGCCCTTCTTTACGGCACCGAGAACATCGGTTGCAGACTCACTCTGAACTACTACTTTTAATCATCATTATGGCAAACAACGCATCTGAACCGATTCTGTCCCACGACCAGGTGCAGAGGATGAATGATAAAGCACACAAGAATATGAAATTGAAGAAATTTTCATCAATATTATTTCTGACCATCCTGTTTTTGCCTTCCTGCCAGAAACCGGTGCAGGAACTCAGAGTGGAAAGTATAGAATTCACAAATATTCCGTCCAGGGGCATAAAACTGGAGGAGGGAGACAGTTTCGAATTGAAATACAGAATCACTCCTGAGTCATTGCAGGAGACTGCGGAAATTAAATGGTCCAGTGATGACAAGAGCATCGCAAGCGTTCGCAAGGGAAAGATTTCTGGTGTGTCTGTGGGCACAACTGTCATCAGGGCCGCTTGCGAAGGCGGGGCCGAGGCATCGATTCAGGTTCAGGTTATGCCACTGGAGGTGACTGAATTCACCATTCCGTCCGCCTTGACAGTTCCGAGGGATGAAAGCATACAAGTTCCAGTAACCGGACTTGTTCCGGAACACGCCACCGCAGCATCCATAGACTGGAGCATAGCCGACGAAAGCATAGCCGAGTGGGAAATAAGTGCAGGATCCCTCTATGTGACCGGACTCAAGAACGGAACGACCACACTCACGGGAGAAGGCAGCGGAGTCACCCGCACCTGCAACATTACCGTAGAGTATGTTGCCGTGACCGGAGTCAGCGTCACAGCAGCCAAGTCTTCCGTCGAAATCGGAGAGGAATCATCGGTAAGTGTAAACATCTCGCCGTCAGGAGCTTCCAACACAAACCTGTCTTGGGAAGCAAGCCCGGCCGGAGTCATTGAGTTTGACCCGCAGAGTCTGAAGTTTACCGGCATCGCAGTCGGCACTGCCACAATCAAGGCAACTGCCATAAAAGACAAGGTCAGCGGCTCCTGCACTGTCACGGTCACCGAGCCGAAACTGAAAGTTTCAAGTGCTAACCCTCCAGCAGACCAGTTCCTCTGCCCTGACTATAGTTTCACGCATCTCCAAAAGACTGTCCAGTTGAATGCGACTATGGGAGGAAATCCGGCGGAAGGCATCACCTGGTCTTCCTCAAACGAGGATGTGGCAACGGTGGACAAAAACGGCCTTGTGACTGCCAAGGGACACGGAGTCTGCTATATCTATGCCCAAAGCGTGACACAAAAGTGCAGCATCGACATCTGGTCTGCGTCCAAGACCGGCTATAATCTGACTTTGACTTGTTCTACGCCACAGTATGCTTCCGCTGATTGCTATGCAATACAGACTGATGAAGAAGTTGCTCCAGATCAATATATGTATGCCTCTTTCTTCGACCCGGCTATGTTCCTGACGGTTGATGGCGAAACAAAAAATCAATATCAGCTTATGTTCCCTTACTTTTGGAGCCAGGGGGATATGGATATTATCACTGCAAGTGCATCCGGTACAGGTGTGAGCATTACTGAGGATAAGGCCGATAAGGTCGAGTTCCATTCAGCCGGCAACGGTCCTGCAACAGGAAGCATAACTTTCACCTATAGACCGACAGGCTACACCAAGACCGTCAATTTCAATGTCGGCTACAAATCTGTGTCATTTTTCAAGAAGGAATATGGGGAAAGTCTCTACAGGACCGTCCAATCGGGCGAAAGCATCACTTTGAGCAAAAGCGTGCAGACTTCCTGGTATGTCTATCTGAACGCATCCGCCAGCTATCAGAAGAATGTCAAGGGCGGATTGCCGAAATCCATAAGTTCCGGAGACTCGAAACTGATGACTTGCGGCAGCAATCAAAGCCTGTATGTCGATCAATACGGCCGTCTGTCCATCTCCACTATTACCATCGGCACCTACACCCTAAAAGCCGCCAAAGACAAGACTTGCACTGTAACACTCAACATTACAAACTGATAAATCGGATATTATGAAAAGAATTATTACAACTTTACTTCTTCTTTGCAGTATGCTCTGCATCATTCCTTCCTGCAAGAAGAATTCCGCTCCTGTGGAGCCGGCAATGCCTGACGTGGAAGGGAAATTATGGTTTAACCTGGATAAAGGTACTTACTCTGGATACCGGTTTACCGGAAAAACCGCTGAAGGTCTGCTCTATATAAAGGATGAAATGCAGGCTAAAATATACAGCAGTGCTTTAAAAGTTTCCCTGCAACCGGGAGATGTTCTAATCGCTGTTAAATATGAATGTAAGATTGTGCCAGAGACTGAAACCTCCGGTCTTATAATGATAAAGGCGGAAGGAGAATGGCAGACGGTTGAATATTCGGAACTGACAGACGACTCATTCAAACTGCAATTACCGGGTGAGGAAGAGAAATTATTAAGCACTCCGGAGAAACTTGGCCTGGAAATCAAGAACATAGTCGAGGTTCCGGAACCGGAAGAAGAGGCCCCGGAAATTGCCGCTTGAAATACAGACAATTATGAAAAAGACAAGACCATCAGCAGCACTCGTGGCAGCCATTATGCTGCTTCTGTGCGGCATTATATGTTTGATCCCTTCCTGCAAAAAGGAGAAGGCGCCCCAGGTTCTGAGCGAACCCACTTCATTTGATGTACCTGAGCTCGTGCACGTTTACGGGGGCTATCCTTTCACCCTCCCCATCGTCACGGAGCCGGAAGTGAGCGACATTTCCGCACTTGAGTTCAATCATCCGGACAAGGAAAACTTCAAACTCAAGATTGTGGACAACCAGGCTGTGCTCACATACATACCCCTTGAAGAAGAAGGGGAAACTGAAGTATCCAAGGTCAGGAGTGAGACGCTACGGGTCGGAAGCGAGAAACTCGGATACAAGGATGTCGTGGTGCACGTGGCCAGCACTCCTTTATTTGCTGCATTCTTATCCCCCATGGGGGTGGCTGACATTTCAGACGGTGCATACCTGAGGATAGAAGGGCAACCGAGCGAAGACAACTATGGCTTCCTGATTGCAGCGGGAGTTCCTTTCCAGGACGTTGAAGGCAACGTACCGAATTTGACAGAAGAAGATTTATCCCTGCACATCACAGCTCCTTCCGGCAAAATCATTTCACAAGAGATTGTTAATTCAGGCACGGGGAATTTGCTGGGACTGGTTTACACCAAGGAAGTCGAAGGCGAGATGGAAATAACCTACACCTTTACGGACAAATATTCCGTAGCCGGGAAAAATTTCGACAAGGAATACAGTCTCTCCTTCACCATAGCCAGCTGGTACTTCAAGGCTGAGGGTGCCCACAAGGCCCTGCACGATGACGGGTACCTGCTGGAGTCAATGCCTTATTATGGAGCAAAATTATCATACGACAACAGGAACAGGATTGTCGGTTTCAACAGTGGTATAGTCGGACCTGTCACCATAAATCCTGATACCGGCATATGCAGTACTGAATCACTGAAAGGAACGGTCAGATACACTTCTGAAGGCCTTCTGGAACAACTGGTTCTAAAGGACGCCAACAATGTGGACAGCCTGTATTGTGAGTATGATGTTTCCGGACACCTCTCACGTTACGACCATCAATTCATTGTAATTAAGGAGGAAATTGTTCCTTGGCGTGAAGAAGCAGTTTACATTTGGAAGGATGGATTGATATCAAAGGTGGAAGGTAAATCATGGTCAGGACCAGCTTCCTTCAATGAATATGTGGCGGAATATTCCTATGACGGAGTAGAAAACAAATATGGATTATTTACCGCCTCAACGCATACATTAAGGGGCAAGCGCGATTTTATGTGGCCGATTCTGCTGAGCGGACTGATGGGCCCTGCCGGAAATCAATTGCCGTCTTCCTATACCTGTGTAATAACCACTGTAAAAGATGGCGAAGACAAAGGCAGTGTACATAATAATTATGTTTCGGAATACCTTTTTTATCCAGGCGGACGAATTCAAAAAGAGACAATCAAGTGCAACGACGAAATTGAACTGAACGCTTATCCATACACATACACAAGTATAGAATAATTTTTTGAAAATCAAGATATCCGCACCGGTCTGTCAGAGGTAGAATTCCCGCCGGTACTGGTAATCGGTGCGGATTTTTTCAAAGTTTTCGGGGTTCATCCTGAGAATGAAATCATCAGTGAAAACAGGATAATTGTACTGGAATATGGCAGCAATTTCCCCTTGGCTCATACCCTCCACATTCAATTTGAGGGGCTGTTCGTCAGCATATTCTGAGCGAGGATAGAATTCATACAGCTGTACAATGCCCAGATGCCTCGCCACAGCCCTCACCGCCATTGCAGTGCCGTTCTGCTTGCCCTGATAGGAGTACCCGGCA
>JALFCH010000099.1 GCA_022771245.1 Rikenellaceae bacterium
CTCGAAAACAAGAAAGTTGAAACTCCGCTGCGCAAGCACGACAATCTGCCGCTGTAAGCTATGGAAACGGGTTTGATAATGTCTCTGGTTGCGGTGTCGGTGGTGTTCCTGTCCCTGACCGTGCTCGCCCTGTTCTACCAACTGACAGGCAAGTTGTTCGTCAGAATGGACAGGTCCAAAGGCTCAAAGCCTGAAAAAGCGGATTGCGCAAGCAAAGGTGCCTCAGATGTAGCCGATGAAGCAGACCTTGAGGAAGAAGTGGCTGCGGCAATAGCTATGGCCATCCACGAGCACACAAATATCCACGACCGTGAAAGTTACGTCATCACGATCAGACGCAAGAATTGATATGGCTGAATACAGATATAGAATAAACGGACATACCTATAATATAGAGATAGGCGCGGAAAATGGCGGGATCATCGAAGTCAGCGTCAACGGCAAGGCCTATACTGTTGAACGTCAGGAAATCTCCACGACTGCCGATATGGCTCCGAAAAGCATTCCTGTCCACAAAACTGCAGCTCTCCATAAGGGCACCGATAGCACCCGGCCGGCTTCAACGCCAAACGTTCAGCCAACGCCCGTTCAGGCCACAGCCCCTTCAGCCCTCGATGCAAACACGGTTGCAGTGACAGCTCCCCTCCCCGGAACCATCATTTCCATAAAGGTGAAACCGGGAGACAAAGTGACTGCAAACCAGACAGTTGCTGTACTTGAAGCAATGAAGATGGAAAACGAAATAGAAGCCGGATATGCCGGCACAGTAAGAGATGTGAAAGTGGCGGAAAGGGACACGGTCCTGGAAGGTGCCGTACTGATAACCATCTCGAAATGAGCCATCCATTAACCTATGAACCGACGATAACCACGACACAATGCAGCAGATAATCGACAGCCTTCAACAATTCTGGAGCTTTACGGGCTTCTACAACTGCTCCTGGCAGCATATCCTTATGCTGGCAGTCGGTGCCCTGCTCATAGCCCTCGGAATAGTCAAAAAATGGGAACCACTGCTGCTCGTCCCCATAGGTTTCGGAATAATCATAGGCAACATTCCCCTGCCTGCGGGAATGAACATAGGCATATATGAAGAAGGCTCGGTGCTCAACATACTCTACCAAGGAGTCGTCAAAGGCTGGTACCCGCCGCTGATTTTCCTCGGAATCGGAGCTATGACAGACTTCTCCTCCCTCATTTCCCAGCCCCGGCTGATGCTTATCGGAGCCGCTGCCCAAGTCGGCATTTTCGGTGCATTTCTCATAGCCCTTGCCCTGGGATTCACCCCGGCAGAAGCAGGTGCAATAGGCATAATAGGCGGTGCAGACGGTCCCACGGCCATTTTCCTCAGTTCCAAACTTGCTCCCAACCTTCTCGGAGCCATAGCCGTGTCCGCATATTCCTATATGGCCCTCGTCCCGGTAATCCAGAAGCCTATAATGCTGCTGCTCACCACTAAAAAGGAAAGACTCATACGTATGCAGCCGCCGCGTCAGGTCAGCCGGAGGGAGCGCATACTCTTCCCAGTCATAGCCTTCCTCATCACAGCCTTCATAGTCCCGTCGGGAATACCCCTGCTCGGAATGCTCTTTTTCGGCAACCTGCTCAGGGAAAGCGGAGTCACCAACAGGCTTGCAGAGACAGCCAGGGGACCGCTCATTGACGTTGTCACGACACTCATAGGCCTTACGGTAGGAGCATCCACCCAGGCAGACCAGTTCCTCAATGCCGAATCCCTCAAAATCTTCCTGCTCGGCCTCATCTCCTTTGTCATCGCAACCTTCAGCGGCGTGCTTTTTGCGAAAATGATGAACCTGTTCCTCAAGGAGGGACACAAAATAAATCCGCTTATCGGAAACGCCGGCGTTTCTGCTGTTCCGGACTCTGCAAGGGTTTCGGAGAAGGTGGGGCGCGAATTCGACAAGGACAACCACCTGCTGATGCAGGCAATGGCACCGAATGTGGCAGGAGTCATAGGCTCTGCCGTGGCCGCAGGACTGTTGCTCGGTTTTCTCGGATAAACAACTTGACAACATATTGAAAAAGAATAATATAAGACAATAACTAATTAACAAAAACACTATAAGAAATGCAGAACAAATTGCAGGAACTGACAGACAAGCTCTACAATGAAGGTCTGTCCAAGGGCAAGAACGAAGGCGAAGCCATACTGGCAAATGCCAAAGTCCAGGCTGAAGAAATCATAGCCCAGGCAAGGAAAGAGGCTGAAGCCATAGTTGCCGGCGCGCAGAAAGAGGCCCAGGATCTCAAAACCAGAACAGCCGGTGAGATTGCCCTCGCATCACGCCAGAGCATCAGCCAGACAAGGCAGGCCATAGAAGGCCTCGTAATCACCGAAGCTGCCCAGAAGAATGTCAAGGAGGCACTCAGCGGGGAAGACTTCATCAAGGAACTCATCAAAGAAGCAGTCAAAGCCTTCGCCGAGGGCAAGGACTGCGACCTCGAAATCTGCCTTCCGCAGGCTCTCAAAGGCAAACTCGACAGCTTCATAAGCACAGAAATCAGCAAGAGCCTCGGCAAGGAAGTGGAAATCAAATACGGAAAGACCGGAGCCGGATTCACCATCGGACCTAAGAAAGGAGGCTACTTCATCAGTTTCACCGACGAGGCCTTCAGTGAAATCATCGGCAACTACCTCAGACCGGCAACCAGGAAAATCCTCTTCGGCTAAGCAAAGGGGCTTGATATGAAGAATTACGAATACATAATTGCCGGACTTCCGGTCGTTGACAGCGGGTTCAAGTTCACGGACAGGACCCCGGACGACTTCATCGCGGAAATCCGGGAACAATTGGACCGCAAGGACAACGCCCTCGTGGATTTCCTGCTGGACGGCTACGATGCGGACAAGCTCGACGCAGACTTCTACCGCAAGGCCATCACGCACTCCAACCGCTTCCTCAGGGAGTTCTTCAGCTTCGACCTCAACCTTCGAAACGCCAAGGTCAAGTTCCTGAACAAGGCTCTCTCACGGGCAGCAGACAAGGATGTGATGGTGCTTATGGACGAAAAGGAGGAAGTCGTGGAACTGCCTTTCGAGCAGGAGAATGAAGTCGCCGAAGCTCTGCGCAAAGACGATCTGCTCTCGCGCGAAAAGGCTCTGGACGACCTTGTGTGGGCAAAAATATCCGACATCACAGTCTTCGACACATTCAATATCGATGCAGTTCTTGCCTTCATAGCCAAGATGCAGGTGACCGCCCGCTGGTTCAGGCTCGACGAGCAGAAGGGCCGCGAAATGTTCCGCAAGCTCAGCGACGAAGTGAGGGGGACATTCAAGGGTGTGAACTACAACGGATAAGACATTGCGGATAATCATTAAGAAACAAATAAAAGAACAAAAATATGAACAAGACAACAGGAAAGGTTACCGGCATCGTTTCCAACCTTGTCACCGTCGAGGTGGACGGTCCTGTCGCACAGAATGAAATCTGTTTCATCGACGTGGACGGAACCGACCTTATGGCGGAGGTCATCAAGGTGAACGGAAACACTGCTGCAGTGCAGGTGTTCGAGAGCACACGAGGCCTTAAGAACGGCAACAAGGTGGTGTTCGAGAACAAGATGCTCGAAGTGACACTCGGTCCGGGACTGCTTTCAAGCTGCTACGACGGACTCCAGAACAATCTTACCACAATGGACGGAGTTTTTCTCAAGAGAGGCGAATACACCGACCCTCTCGACCGCGAGAAACTCTGGGACTTCACCCCTATTGCCAAGGCAGGCGACAAAGTCGTGGCTGCTGACTGGCTCGGAGAGGTGAAGGAAGGCTGGCTGCCTCACAAGATAATGGTACCGTTCTCCTTCAAGGGCGAATACACCGTCAAGAGCGTAAAAGCTGCCGGACAGTACAAGGTGGACGACACCATTGCAGTGCTCACCGATGCGGAAGGCAACGATGTGAATGTGACCATGACCCAGAAATGGCCGGTCAAGGTGGCAATCAAAGGCTATAAGGAGAAACCGAGGCCGAACAGGATAATGGAAACGGGAGTGCGTGTTATCGACACCCTCGACCCTATTGCAGAAGGAGGTACGGGCTTCATCCCTGGTCCTTTCGGTTGCGGCAAGACAGTGCTCCAGCACGCCATTGCAAAACAGGGTGACGCACAGGTCATCGTGATGGCAGCCTGCGGAGAGCGTGCAAACGAGGTTGTGGAAATCTTCACCGAATTCCCTGAACTCATCGACCCGCACACAGGCCGCCACCTTATGGAAAGGACCACCATCATCTGCAACACCTCCAATATGCCTGTGGCAGCCCGCGAGGCATCCGTATATACCGCAATGACCATTTGTGAGTACTACCGTGCTATGGGTATGAAGGTGCTCCTGCTTGCAGACTCCACTTCAAGATGGGCTCAGGCCCTGAGGGAAATGTCCAACCGTATGGAGGAACTTCCTGGCGCAGACGCATTCCCTGTGGACCTTTCAGCCATCATTTCCAACTTCTACGCCCGTGCCGGAATGGTTGTTCTGAACAACGGACAGACAGGTTCTGTCACCTTCATCGGAACCGTATCCCCTGCAGGCGGTAACCTCAAGGAACCGGTCACAGAGTCCACCAAGAAGGCGGCCCGCTGCTTCTACGCCCTTGAGCAGAAGCGTGCAGACCAGAAGCGCTATCCGGCTGTGAACCCTATCGACTCCTACTCCAAATATCTCGAATATCCTGAAATCCAGGAATATCTGGACAAGGCCGTGACTCCGGGTTGGGGCGAAAAGGTCGGCCAGCTCAAGAACATCATCCGCAAGGGACGTGAGGCCAACGAGCAGATCAACATCCTCGGTGACGACGGCGTGCCTATGGGATATCACGAAATATTCTGGAAATCCGAACTCATCGACTATGTCATCCTCCAGCAGGACGCATTCGACGCAATCGATGCCCTCTGCCCTATCGAGAGACAGAAATATATGGTCGAGCTGGTACTCGGAATATGCGGCCGCAGCTTCGAATTCGACGATTTCGAGCAGTGCCGAGGCTTCTTCAAGGAGATGATCAACATACTCCGTCAGATGAACTATTCCGAATTCCACAGCGAGCAGTTCGAAAACTACGAAAAACAACTTAACACACTTCTGAACAATGGCAAATAAGGCATATCACAAAATCTACACGAAACTTGAGGGCATTACCAAGGCCACAGTTTCACTCAAGGCTGACGGTGTGGCCAATGACGAGCTTGCCGTTGTGGATTCCAGGCTTGCACAGGTCGTAAAGACCAAGGGTTCGATGGTGACTCTCCAGGTGTTCTCGGGCACAGAGGGCATCCCGACCGATGCAGCCGTAACCTTCCTGGGCAACCCTCCGACACTCCACGTGAGCGATGATCTGGCAGGTCGTTTCTTCGATGCCTATGGACATCCTATTGACGGAGGTCCCGAAGTCGAAGGCGAAGAAAGGCAGATCGGAGGTCCGTCCGTGAACCCTTACAAGAGAAAACAGCCGTCCGAAATCATCCCGACCGGTATTGCGGGCATCGACCTGAACAACACCCTCGTGTCCGGACAGAAGATCCCGTTCTTCGCAGACCCTGACCAGCCATACAACAACGTGATGGCACAGGTGGCCCTGCGAGCAGACGTGGACAAGATCATCCTCGGAGGTATGGGACTTTCAAACGACGACTACCTCTACTTCAAGCACGAATTCGAGTCCGCAGGTGCTCTCGACAAGATCATCTCTTTCGTGAACACCACCGAACAGCCTCCTGTGGAGCGTCTTCTCATTCCGGATATGGCGCTCACGGCAGCAGAGTATTTCGCAGTGGAGAAAAACGAGAAGGTGCTCGTGCTCCTGACCGATATGACCCTCTATGCGGATGCCCTCTCCATCGTATCCAACCGTATGGACCAGATTCCTTCCAAGGACTCAATGCCTGGTTCCCTCTATTCGGACCTTGCAAAAATCTACGAGAAGGCGGTGCAGCTGCCTGACGGAGGTTCCATCACCATCATAGCCGTGACCACCCTCAACGACGGAGACATCACCCACGCGATTCCGGACAACACCGGTTACATCACTGAAGGTCAGCTCTATCTCCGCGCAGATCCGGATTCCGGCAAGGTCATCATAGACCCGTTCCGTTCCCTCTCCCGACTCAAGCAGCTGGTACAGGGAAAGAAGACCAGAGAAGACCACTCTCAGGTGATGAACGCTTCAGTTCGTCTGTACGCCGACGCCCAGAACGCCAAGACCAAACTCGAGAACGGTTTCGACCTTTCAGACTATGACAACCGCTGTCTGGACTACGCGAAAGAATACGCCACAAGAATCCTTTCCATCGACGTGAACCTGAGTATCAATGAGATGCTCGATACGGCCTGGGAAATATTCGCCAAATTCTTCACTCCGGCAGAGACTGGTATCAAACAGGCCCTGGTGGACAAATACTGGAAGAAATAATATCTGATTATGGCAATAAAGTTTCAATACAACAAGACTTCCCTGAACGAAATCGGCAAGCAGCTGAAGATGCGCAAGAATGCCCTCCCTACCCTGAAGAACAAGGAGAGCGCCCTGCGTATGGAAGTGAAGCGCGCCAAGGACCATTCGGAGAAGCTGATTGAAGATCTTGAAGCCGCCCTGCAGAAATACGATTATCTTGCCGCCCTTTGGAACGAGTTTGAGCCGGGATTGATTTCCATCACGGACGTGGAACTGGTTACGGTGAAGGTGGCAGGCGTGAAAACTCCTGAATTGAAGGGAATTTCCTACGAAATCCACGAGTTCAACGCCTTTGTCAAGCCGGCCTGGTATGCCGACGGAGTTGCGATTCTCAAAGAACTTTCGAGATTGGGAATCGAATCCGAGGTGTATAAGGAAAAGAGCCGCATCCTGGACTACTCCCGAAAGAAGACCACCCAGAAGGTGAACCTCTATGAGAAGGTGCAGATTCCGGGCTATCAGGAAGCGATACGCAAGATAAAGCGCTATATGGAGGACGAGGAAAACCTCTCCAAGGCGGCATCCAAAATCGTCAAGAACAGACACGCAGAAGAAGAGGAGGAAACAGTCAATGGTTGAGAAAATGACAAAATATTCCTTCATTCTCCCGAGCGGGGAAACTGAAGGCTTTCTTGAGTGGCTTCAGGATTTGGGCATTATGGACGTGAACCGTTCATCCAAACCCGTGGACTCCACTTCTTCCGAGTTGCTGGAAAAGGTGAGCGGAGCAAAGAAGACTCTGGGCATACTGGAGAAAATCGACTACTCCGGGGATCCTGATTACGAACTCATCTGCAAAGCAGCGTCAGAGACAGTCATCGAGGGTTGCAAGACTTGCAATACCCTTATGGCAGTGAACAGGCTGGATGCTCTCAAGAGCGAACTTGCAGCTGCCGGAAAGGCACTTGCCGAAGTGCAGCCTTGGGGCTCTTATGACCGCGACAAACTCCTTGGAATCAAGGACTTGAAGATAAGATGGTACAAAGTTCCGGTAAAACAGTACAAGGCTGAGTGGGAAAATGAATGGGCCATTGTGAAGGTCAATCAGGACAAGAACAATGTCTGGTTCGTCACACTCTCCCCTGCCGATGCCGAATACGGTTTCCCTGTGGCCGAATGTGCAGCTCCGGCTCTTTCCGTGCAGCAGGCCCAAAGCCGTATCGATGAGCTGAATGCTGAAGTGATTGCCCAAAAAGGCAAATTGCTTGCGCTGAAGAACAACTATCTGGACCACGTCCGGAAAGGCCTCAGGCGCAAGACTGCCGATCTGGACCGCTACCTTGCAGCAGCCGGCACCGAAGAAGCCGCCGAAGGTCATATCACGATAGTCACGGGTTTCGCTCCGACTTCCAAGGACGAGGAACTTGCACAGGCTTTCAACGGACGCGACCTGCTCTGGATAAGCGATCCGGCAAGCGTGGAGGACAATCCTCCGATCAAGATACGCAACAACTGGTTTGCACGGAATTTCGAGGTGCTCACCGGAATGTACGGTCTGCCTTCCTACGGTGAATTCGACCCGACACCGATTCTGGCACCGTTCTTCCTGCTGTTCTTCTCCATGTGTATGGGAGACGCAGGTTACGGTATCATTCTCATCATCGCGGGTCTGGTGCTCAAATACAAGATGGGCGGCAGCAGCCTGGGCAAGATGCACCGCTTGGTGACCTTCCTCGGAGTGGGCACCCTGATTGTGGGCCTGTTTATGGGCACTTTCTTCGGAATCAACCTGCTTCAGGCCGAATGGACCCCATCCTGGCTGAAGGCCATCTGCGTGGACGGCTGGTTCCCTGAGGGCAAGATTGCCGGTTTCCCTGCACAGATGGTCATGGCTGTGGGCATCGGAGTCTTCCACATCTGCCTTGCAATGATAGTCAAGACCATAGGTTTCACAAAACGTTTCGGCTTCAAGAACACCGTGGGCACCTGGGGATGGACCCTGCTCATTGTCGGAGGCATAATTCTGGCGGTGCTCGGGACTATGGAATGGCTCGGCGGCGAGGCTCTCAAATGGGCCGTCATAGCTTTAGCTGTCATCAGCGGTCTGGCCATCTTCCCGTTCAACACCCCGGGACGCAATCCTCTCGTGAACATCGGCTCGGGACTTTGGGACACCTACAATATGGTGACCGGTCTGCTCGGTGACGTGCTCAGCTACATACGTCTCTATGCCCTCGGGCTTGCAGGCGGTATGCTCGGAAATGCGTTCAACCTTATGGGCGGTATGATACTGAACATCCCTGTCCCCGGAGTGAACTGGGTGTTCTGCATCGTAATCCTCATTTTCGGACACGTGCTGAACCTCGCGATGGCCTGCCTGGGAGCATTCGTGCACCCTCTGCGTCTTACCTTCGTGGAGTATTTCAAGAATTCAGGATATGAGGGCACGGGCACAGCCTACAGGCCTCTTTCCAAAGACATACAAGAATAAGTAACAAAGCAACTTATTATTTTCATATTACAAGAATAAATAACAAACTAAAAAACAAATAATTATGAACGAAATTCTCGGATATCTCGGACTCGGCCTTATGCTTGGCCTTGCCGGAATCGGTTCCGCTTACGGAACAACAATCGCAGCAAACGCAGCTGAGGGTGCCCTCAAGAAGACCCCTGAAAAATCATCCAGCTATATGATTCTTTCAGCTCTTCCTGCAACCCAGGGTCTTTACGGCTTCGTGGCATTCCTGCTCTGGAAGGTTGTCTTCCAGCCTGATTTCGCAACCCAGGGACCTCTCCTTTTCGGTGTCGGTCTTGCAGTGGGTCTGGTGTGCCTCTTCTCCGGCATACGTCAGGGTCAGGTTTGCGCAAACGGTATCGTGGGCATATCCCAGGGCCACAACGTCCAGACCAACACCCTCATCTACGCCGCTCTTCCTGAGTTCTACGCCATCCTTGCACTCGTTGCATCAATTATGGCCGTACTCTAATCGGGAAATCTATAATTCATCACAGCCTCCGCACCTCTATGGTCCGGAGGCTGTTTAAAATGATTACCGGACCTCATCCAAGGGCAAAACCATTTAGGAAAATTATGGTTCGTGAATTTGATAAATTCAAAATTGATTCATAAATTTGCAAAAATTGAAAACAGTTACAAACATTTATAACTATGGCAAATAAATACGCAGGCACCCAGACCGAAAAGAATCTGGAAGCAGCTTTCGCTGGTGAGTCTCAGGCTCGCAACAAGTACACTTATTATGCTTCAAAGGCAAAGAAACAGGGATTTGAGCAGATTGCAGCCCTCTTCCTTGAGACCGCCGAGAACGAGAAGGAGCACGCAAAACTCTGGTTCAAGGAACTTCACGGCATCGGTGACACAGCCGAGAATCTCGCAGACGCAGCAGCCGGCGAGAACTACGAATGGACAGATATGTATGCAGGCTTTGCAAAGACAGCTGAGGAGGAAGGTTTCCCTGAGCTCGCTGCAAAATTCCGCGGTGTAGCTGCCATTGAAAAGCGTCACGAGGAACGTTACCGCGCACTTCTGAAGAATGTGGAGACTGCACAGGTATTCGAAAGGTCAGAGGTGAAAGTTTGGGAGTGCCGCAATTGCGGACATATCGTTGTGGGTACCAAGGCACCTGAAATCTGCCCTGTATGTGCTCACCCGAAGGCTTACT
Source organism: Rikenellaceae bacterium (assembly GCA_022771245.1). Classification (GTDB taxonomy): domain Bacteria; phylum Bacteroidota; class Bacteroidia; order Bacteroidales; family UBA932; genus Cryptobacteroides. The sequence goes on from JALFCH010000099.1 coordinate 10,099, forward strand.
TCGAAATTCACAAGGAGAATTTCTAGCAAAACTTCCGTTTCTATTACTGAAAACCGTCAATGCTTTTCATTGGCGGTTTTTTTATTCCCGCCCGATTATTGTCGTACTGAAAAAAATTTGTCTCTTAAGTACATAAGTATTAAATTCGTGGCTTAACCGAATCCGTTTGGAAAACGAACATAATTCTAAAACAATATGAAAAGAACCAATTTCGCAAACACTTGTCTAATCACCTGTGCAGCAATGCTTTCGTTGGTGGTGAATTCTTGCGTCAACAAGGATTACGACATCGACAAGCTCGACACGGAAATCACATTGGCAAGCGAAGGTCTTGAACTGCCTTTGGGCAAGACTGCTCCCATCACCATCAAGGACCTGCTCAAGGACATGGACCAGGAAATGATTACCGCATTGGAAAACGGCACCTGTGCTTTCCGAATCGGAGATAGTTTCCCTCTCAGCGACAATCTGCCGGATATGAACAGCATCATCAGCATCCCCGATGTGGCATTCAACAGCGGCTTCCAGATTCAGATTGCCGATTTCGATTCCGGTGCCTTCTCCCTGGATGAGGCATCATTCAACAGCGACTACGGGATAGACAACTCCCAGCTGGACCTCAACATCGACACCCCGCAGATAAATAAGCAATCCAGCACAGCTCTTGAGATTTACAAATATGCGGAAAAAGCCAACAACGTGAAAATCAATCTTCAGGACACCGATTTCTGGGTTGGAGTGGATATGAGTTCCCTGACAGTGGGAACCGGCACTCCCGGAGGTTATCGAATCGCAATTCCAGCAGCCCAATTTGCCATAGAGGATAGACAAAAGGATGTGACCATTGAAATGGATGCAATCGAAGGCATCAGCGATATCAAGAACATAAAACTGACCCCTTCCTCCAACCTCAACATCGAAATCTTAGTGACCAACTCATTCCTTACCGAAGGTTCATTCATTCCGGACATCAGCATCGACCTGGACAATCTGATGACGATTGAAGGCACAGGCTCCATCATCACACTCGACTCCGAGCTTGCACTGTCCAATTCCAACTCCTTCACAGCGAGCAAGAATTACAAGGTGCAAGCCATCAATCTGGACCCTAACAACTGGGGAGCAAACGGATTTTCCCAGACAAACACAGTCAAGGTTTCCGGAAAAGTCAGTCTGGAGGATGCCGTCACCACCGGGGAAAGGTTGAACACATTCCTCGCCAGCCCCAACAACGGAAAGCTCCAGCTCATAGTCAATGTCAAATATGATGAAATCAAGATTCAGTCCTTCACTATGGACATTGACAACATCGACGTCAAGCTGCCACAGACTCAGACCATCCCTCTGAACATCGACAACATTCAGATTCCTCAGGAAGTTGAATCAGTGGACAAAGTGCAGTTCAATGACGCCACTTCCAATGTCACCTTCAATATGTCTCTCGAGAACCTTCAGAATATCTCCGGGCTCAAGGTGGAACTCCAATCCCTTGAAATCAAATTCCCCGAAGGTCTGGATGTGGAAGGTGCAGTGGGAGGAAAACTCACATACCCGGCAGAGGATATCACCAACGGCTTCAGCAAGGACATCACAATCAAGTCTCTGGCTCTTCCGGCACCTCAAGGCGGAACAGTTTCCTACAGCGGCAACATCGAGGTCACTGCAACAGCCAAGGCCAGCGGCAACGACGTGCTTTGCACCAGTATTCCGAGCACCGCAGACAACGACGGCATAATAAGGACCACGGTCAACTCCACGCTTGCGATTCAGGACTATACAGTCAAAGTCAAGGCTCAGAGCAAAGAATTTGACGAGCAGGCATTTGACTTCAGTTACGACATCGATGCAGCCATTGCCGAATACGGTGCCGTGACCATCTACCCGAAGAACGACCCTGCCATCAACATTCAGATTGACATCCCTTCAACCGCATTGTCAATAAAGGGCAGCCAGGATAAGGGCATCATAGTCAAGTTCCCTGAATTCATCCACTTCAAGAACGTGCCGTCCAATTTCGACAACACCAGCAACACGCTCACCATCAAGGGTGAAAATCCGGGCACCGTAAATCTGCCTATAGACAATCTCACCATAGACCCTGTCAAGGAAAATGACATCTACAAGATTAAGGGACAGGTACTTATATCCGGAGAAGTGGTCACCGATGCAACGACTCTGCACAAAACCGACATTGAAGTGATTACAGCCCCTGACTTCAAGATAAGACTCACAACCACCATACCTGCAATGGAGGCGCAGGATGTGTCCCTCGTCAAGTTCGAGAAGGAACTGAACGAAAGCTTCGACATCACCATCTTCCGGAAGGAAGACCTGCCGAAGGAGATCATCAGCATTTCCGAGGCCCAGCTCAAGGATGCTCAGACCAATCTGGATTTCACATTCAGCAACCTGCCTGAATTGAACACCGACATTGAAGTGATCGCCAACCTCACCTTCCCTGAGGTCATCACGCTCGACCAGAGCGACGAAAGAGTCTCAGGCAACATTTTGAAAATCAAGGGAATCATCAACAGCCAGGGCAAACTCCTCGTGGATCCGGTGAAGATTGACAAGCTCGACCTTTCAAGTTACGACTTCACATCCGCCTCAGACCTCACCGGAAAGATTGAGGTAACAGGCAAATTCATAGCCCTCAATCCTAAGGCCAACATCAACTCTCTTGGAGGGAACATCGACATAGACATTGACGTGAAGATTCCTGACATCAAGTTCGAGAAAATCGTCGGCAGGATTTACTACGACATAGACAAGTTCAACCAGAACATCCAGATTGAAGGCCTGCCTGACTTTATGAAGGATGAAAACTTCGTGCTCGACTTCGCCAATCCTCATCTGCTGCTCAAGGTGAAGACCAACCTCGGCATTCCTGTCGCTGCAGATCTCATCCTGACACCGGTTTACAGCGGCACGGACGGCACTCCGATAAAATGCAAGCTCAATCTGCCGGCTTCACCGGATGCTTCCAGCACAATCACGACCAACTTCTGGCTCGCAAACTCCGATAACGGTTGTCCTTCCGACTGCATCCATATCGAGGCTGACATCAGAGGACTGCTTCAGAAGATTCCTGACCAGTTCAAGCTCGTGCTGGATGCGAAAACCAACTCTGAGATGGACGGAACAGTACAGCCTGACAGCAAGTACACTCTCGACGTGGACTACGAATTCGTGGCACCTTTCGAGTTCGGTGATAAGATGCACATAGAGACCGAACAGATTGTCGAAGGACTGGGTGCGGACATAGGAAAACTGCTCAGAAAGAACAGTCTCAAAATCGGAGGCGAAATCACCAACACACTTCCTCTGCAGTTGCTCCTCAGCATCGAGCTTCTGGATTCCGGGAAGAATGTCATTCCTATGGATGAGCCTTGCCAGCAGGTTCTGAAAGCCTGTGCAAGCGACGGATCGGCCTCTGTGACCAAGGTGGACCTCGTTCTGCACAAGAACGACATCGACGCAATGGAAAACCTCTCAGCCCTGAAGCTCAAATACGAGGTAACATCCCCTGTTTCAGGTATTTCCGTCAAGAAAGACAGCTATCTCCAGGCAGTGCTCACCATTGCACTTCCTGAAGGTTACACAATAGACTTCAACAATAACACAGAAGAGTAATCGATTATGAGTAAGAAATATATAATTGCAACCCTTGCCATTCTCCTGCTGCCCCTCACTCTCGGGGCTCAGGGGCTCAGGGGCAGCTACTTCCTTGACAACTCAATTGTAAGGACCAAACTCAATCCGGCTTTCAGTCCGAGAGCCAACTATTTCCAACTGCCGGTCCTGAGCAACACAGGTGTCGGTGTCTATGGCAACATAGGCGCATCCAATGTGCTCTACCCTATGGACGGCTCTCTCTATCTTTTCCTGAACAAGAATGTCCCCGCAGACCAGTTCGTGAACTCCCTTCCTGCAATTCCGGGAATAGACATCAGCTTCGACACCAACCTCCTCAGCTTCGGTTTCTATGGCTCCGACCATTCATTCTGGAGTGTCGAGACCGGACTCACGGTGGATGCCAGCGTGGGCTTGCCGAAGGAATTCCTGGAATTCGCCAAGAGGGGTCCTGAAAACGGAAGGGTTTACTCATTGAAAGGCTTCAATATCTATGCAAACGCGTCTCTTTACGCATCCTTGGGCTACAGCAGGGATCTTTCCGATGTGGTCAAGGGCCTGAGAATAGGTGCAAAGGCCAGATTGCTCATTCCGGCCGCCGAGGCCTCAGTGGACCTGGGCAACAGCACCATCACTGCCGACAACCAGCAACTCCTTGTGAACACTGATGCCACAGGCACACTTGCCTCCACCTTCTTCCGTCTCATCCCTGCCGAGAATGCCGGAGAGGCTCCTCAATTCGAGTTTCTCACCAAATATGCCCCTGCAGGCTACGGTTTCGGCATAGACCTCGGAGCGGAGTACAGGCTCAGCGTGGGCAGTGTGATGGACGGACTCACCTTCTCCTTCTCGGTGCTCAACCTCGGAGCCAAGTTCTACAAGGCCCAGAACCTGCAGAAACTTGCATCCAAGGGCAATGTGGTGTACACCGGTGCTGAAAATGTCACATTTGACGAGAACTCGAACATAGGAGATGTGTTCACAAAACTTGGCGAAGACTTTGTGAAACTCGGCAACTTCACCGATGTATCGGACGACAAGGACATCACCATGATGACCAGACCTACCTTCAACTTCGGTGTGGAATATCCTTTCGTGAACGACAAGATGAGCGTCGGTCTGCTCTACACCCTGAACCAGAGGATGAACCGGACTCTCAGCCACGAACTGACGGTTTCCTACAACCTCAACCCTTGCAAATGGTTCAACCTCGGAGTGAATTATTCCTTCCTCAATGTCTATAAATCAGTGGGTTGGATACTCGAATTCTCACCGAAGGCCGGAGTGGACTTCTTCATCGGCACGGACTTCCTCTACACCGAGATGATGCCTAAGCTCTTCCTCCCTGTGGACAAGCTGTGGACCAATGTCAATTTCGGACTAACCTTAATGCTTGGCAGCAAGCACGCCAAGTAAGTCCCCGCAATATAAGGCAAACGGCTGACTGGAATTACGGTCGGCCGTTTTTTTTAAGTTTCAATCAAAATTCAAGACTTGCTGAAGTATTTTGAAGAAAGTGTATAACTTTGCAGTCATTATGAGAAAATTTTCCGGAATACTCCTGCTGGCTGTCACAGTCGTGTCATCCTCCTGCCTCAAAAAAGTCGAGCACAATCCTTCCGACACGAAGGAAACTGCCTTTATGTACATAATGAACACCTATGCCCGCAGCAACGGCACTGCCACCTTCAAAGCCTTGGCAGACAATGCCTTACTGCTCTCAAACACCAGCATCCTGGCCCAGAACAAGATAGTTTCCGAGGAATTGGATGCATCCGATGTCAAGAGCATCTGCAACTATTGGGTGAGCGCAAGGGACAATTGGTTCAGGGTACTATGCCTTCCGGTTATGAGCGAGGAGGACGAAGCTCTTTTCCGGAACATAGGCACCTGGCCTGCGGACACCACAGGAATCAAGGAAACCATTGCCAAGATTGAGGGCGGAGAAAGCCTGAATTTGAGAGAACTTCCTCAGAATCAGAGAGGATTCAGCGCAGCGGAGTTCCTGCTCTATCAAATCCGGGACGGCAAGTCCGAGCAGCACTCTCCGGACTACAGCGCCTCTCAACTGGACTATCTTTGCGCTGTCACAGAGGAAATCACGGTCGCATCCACCCTGCTCTATGCCAACTGGGCAGGCAGCGAGAACCTTGCAGACAGTTATGCATCGCTGCTCAAGCGCTATTCACTTACTGCCCAAACCAGAGGCTATGCTTGGGAACTGCTCAATCCGGGAACGGAGGAGAGCCGGTTCGAAACCTACCAGGATGCTCTGCTCAAGCTGATTGACGGCTGCATTGCCTTTGTCGAGGAGTTCGGCAATGATATGCTCGGGAAGGAACTCGCCCCTGTCAGCCGCAACAGCGTGACGGATTACAAATCGGCTTTCGGAGGGATAAGCAACTGCTACAACGGCAAGATTTCAGGTCAGGCATCCCTCAGCACCTACACCAAGGCCTGGAATGCGGAGCTGGACACGGAAATCAAGGCCCAACTTACGGACATACAATCCCGCATCAACAAACTCACCGAGCCGGTTGCGGATTCGGAAGAAGACCTGACAGCCCTCTCATCAGCCATCAGCGAAACGCTTGTCCAATCCTTGAACGCCCTCCGCGACTTCATCCAATCCCTATAAGCTCCCGGCTTGGCATCCCACCGCTCCTGCCGGGCATCCAAGTTCTAAAGATGGAGCGCAAAATAATCGGAAACCTTATCCATAAGATGCACCCGGTTCATTCCGAACACGTTGTGCTGGGCCACCGGATAAGTAAAGTAATCCACCGGCACCATAGCATCTATGCAGGCCTGAAGAAAATTCAGACAATGCTGCTGCACCACGGTATCATCCACGGCACCCTGACATATCAGCAATTTGCCCTTCAGATTCCCGGCCTTCCCGACCAGCGAAGTGGACTCATACCCCTGAGGATTTGCCTGAGGACTGTCCATATATCTCTCCCCATACATCACTTCATACCATTTCCAGTCTATTACCGGGCCGCCTGCCACCCCCACCTTGAAAACATCCGGATAAGTGGTCATAAGCGAAATGGTCATAAACCCGCCGTAGCTCCATCCGTGCACCCCAATCCTTGATGCATCCACATAAGGCAGGGAGCAAAGCATCTTGACACCCTCCATCTGGTCCTCCATCTCAGCCTTTCCGCACTGTCCCCATATGGCTTTCTCATACTCCGACCCGTGATAAAGGGTTCCCCTGTTGTCCTGCACATACACAAGGTAGCCTCTCTGCGCCATAAGCATCTCCCAGTAGCGCAGGCTGGCCAGCCAGGAATTGTTGACCATCTGGGAATGAGGCCCTCCATAGACATAGACTATGACAGGATATTTCTTGGATGGGTCGAAATCCTTGGGTTTGATAAGCCTGTAATGATTGTCATACTTCCCGTCCGCACTCTTTATGCTCCCGAAATCCATCTCGCAAAATCCATAGCCCACGGTAGGGTCCTCCGCAGCAAAGAGCAGTTCCCTTTCTTCAGCCCCGGCCTTGCACTTCCAAAGCCGGTAAGGACAGTTCAGACTGCTGAAAAGGTCATAATAGCTCCCGTCCTCCCCGAATCCGGAGGCAGTGTGCCAGCCGCTTTCCTGAGTAAGCCTCTGAGCAACAAACTTTTTGGGCAATGAGAAATCCCCCTTGCGGTTGCGCTTGAGCTCAGTACGGAAAAGATGCTGCTCGGCCGGGCTCAGTTCGGAGGAATGGTAATACACCCAGTGACCGTCGTCATAGACATACTGAACGTCTGCATCCACGCGTGTAATCCTCTGGACCTCACCGCTTTGCTTATTGCATAGATAGAGGTTGCGGAAGCCGTCGCGAATGTCGGTGCGGTAGATAAACCAATTCTCGGAAAAGCCGGTTGACGACTTTGCATCCCTGAGGAAATGCAGCTCGTCCAAAGGTTCCACATATCTGTCGTCGTGCTCTGTCAGAACAGTCGAAACATACTCCCCGGTCTGGGCACAATAGCGGTTAAGGTGCATATTCTTCTGCGCCCTGTCCAGCACCTGCACCAGTATCTCCCTTGAATCCGGGCTCCAGGTCACATTCGTGAGGTAGCGCTCCTGGTCGAAGTCAGTAACCTTCAGATAGATAATGGATCCCGATGCCAGGTCATAGACCCCGAGGCTCACAATTTCCGAATCGGTTCCCGCCATAGGATATTTTATCATCTTGAGCGACCCGGTGCGTGTGGTGATGTCCAGAAGCGGAAAATTGCCCACTCTCGACTCATCCTTGCGGTAAAAAGCCAGTTTGCTGCGGTCCGGCGACCAGAAAAGTCCGCCACTTATGCCGAATTCATTGCGGCTGACGCTCTCTCCGTAAACTATATCCGGAGATTCAGCCCTTACGACAACCGCAGAGTCTATCCTGATGGTGGACAAACCGTTCTCGCGGGAAGATGTCGCCTCCGGCCCTTCATTTTTCACGACCTTATCATTGAAACCCTCGATGCGGGGTACACGGATACGGAACGGCCTGCCGGACACAGCATCCTCCATAGTCATAGTCCCTCCGTCGCCCGATGCAGGCCTGATGTCGATTATGCCCTCCTGGGCAAAGGCTCCCACGGTGGAGCACAGTACAAAAGCGGGGATAACCAAAGCTCTGATTATCCCGGCCCTTTTCCTGGCGGCTGTGCCGTCAAATGAGAATATTTGCATAAAATGATTACTTATTCCACTGATACGATTCTGTCCACTATATATTTCTGCTGTCCCCTCCAAGGCAATGCCCCGAGATATTCCTTGTAGTGAAGCTGCACATTGCGTCCGCTGCAACGCATAAGGGTGTCAGCTATGGCCTTGTCTGCGACTGAAAAGTCGAATTCGTAGGACTGGATGGCTGTAGAGACACCCTTGCTGCCTTTCTGAAAGCCTGCCTGAATTGCCCTGCCTTCATAAGTTTTCCAAAGATAGCCCTTGTAAACCACAAAGTTAAGTTCCCCTGCCTTGACACCTTCACCGAAAACATAATAGAACTTGATGTACACGAAAAGAGCTGCAGCGAGAATGAGCATCAAACTGACTGAAGTTATGATTTTTCCTTTCAGTTTCATAATTGAGGATTTTGGATGTTCTACATAAGGGTGAATGCTATGGGCAACACCCGGAAATACAGTACAAAAATAGAAAATAATTTATAATTTGCGGAACGGCATAGTCAGAACACGGAAAATCACACGCAGAAAGGCCACAAATGCGTCGATACTGAAAGGTCCACTGCAACGGCAGGCAATAGCCAGCATCATCCTCGCCTTCCGCACAGTCTTGGGAGACTTGCCTGAGCTCATATATGGGTGTCCGACCACATATTCCGGGACATATTTCATTGTCAATCCCCGCTTGAGACAGTCCGAGAGAAAGATTTCCTCTTCCCCACCCTCAGGCCATTTTTTCGCCCCCACCCCGAAGTCCTCGTCAAAGCGCAGGCTGCCCACGGCACTCATTCTGAATGCAATCTCAATGGAACTGAAGTAAAATTCTCCCCAGAGAGGTATCTTCTTGACCATAAATGCCTTGTCCGGATATTTCTTGAATTGGGGCTCGCCTTCAGGAGTCCTTATGCGGAAAGCGACTATGTCCACTTCCTCCTCAAATGCAGCCAATATTCTATCGAAAGAGTCCCCGAAATAGCTCACATCATCATCTGCAATCAGACAGATTTCCTCCCTGTTGTCCAAAGTTTCCAAGTCTGTGGCACCACTGTTTCCCACTTTGCCTTCCAGGTTGCGCAGCACATCGAGGCAGTGGTTACGGTTGGCACTCAGTCCCCTGCCGATGAAAGGCGCATACACCACGTCAGGACGGTCCAACGCCTCAGGCCTTTTTGCTCCGGCATATTCCCCGGACATCTGGTGGGACACCACATAGCGCACATCCTCTCTGGGAGGTCTCAGAATCGACGGTACCCCTTCGACGCTGGCATTATAGCAGCAAATCAGCACATTGAGTCGCATTTCAATATCTCTTGGGCTTTATGTTCATACATTCACAAAATGCAGCAGACAGCCTGTACACCTTCTCACTCAGAAGCGGAGAACCCATTTTGAACAGCATCAGGTTGGGAATCTGCCCGTTTCTGAGCGAGAAAAGTCCTTTTAGTCCCTTGAGTTCAACGTCTTTCCCCATAATGGAATACAATCTGGATATGTTGTCCCTCGTACAGGCAACTGTCCTTCTGGTAGAAAATACAGTGAGAGCCCGACAGACCAGCCTACCCACCAAGTCTGAGTGCCTCAGAGCAGATACTGCCTTGCTGCCGGGAAATGATTCCTGCAACTGGTCTATGAGTTTGGAATACAAACCGCACAACTGCAACAACTGGTACAGATGGCTGTCCGAACTCAGGTCTGCCGAAAGTCCTGCATTGCCTTCCCTGTAAATATATATGGATTCGGATACGGTCGCCACACTGCGACAGCGGCATAGATATTCGAACAGGAAAAGCATATCTTCCCCATAGTTGAGCGCCTTCTGAAAACGCAGCACTGAGCCTGAACAAATAAGCTCGCGGCGGAAAAGTTTGCCCCAAACCGGACGCAAGTAACTGCCCCCGGGCTGCCAGCAGTCATCCCAGAACATAGGCAGTTCCCAATTCGAATAAATCCTCGTGGACAGAGGAGCCTGGACCTTGGATATGGTGCGGCCGGAAAGAGTCCGGACCGAATATCCTCCCACAACCATATCGACACCCGAATCAAGCACGTTGCGGCAAAAATGAAGAGCCATTGCAGGGAGGAGGTCATCAGAATCGACAAACATCAGATAATCTCCCGTAGCATTGTCCACGCCTGTGTTCCTTGCATCACTGACCCCACCGTTGGGCTTGTGTATTACCTTTATGGCGGGATGCAGATGCCCAAGACGGTCACACAAGGCCGGAGATTCATCAGTGCTGCCATCATCCACAAGTATGAGTTCGCAGGAATCATCGAAATTGGCGGAAAGGATGGACCTCACCGTGTCTTCGAGAGTTTTGGCTGCATTGTAAACAGGGATTATTATACTGATTCTCATAGCTTGGATTCCAAAAAATTCAAGGCCTTGCTCCGAAGAGATTCGAGTTTCTCGTCCACGGCTGCCCAATCTGTCGTACTGTCTGCACCCATACTGCCCAATAGCCCGAAATGGCCAAGCAAGTCTTCAATTCTCGCAAAACCGCGATTATCATTGCGTGTAACAACAAAGTTCTTATGAAAGAGCAGTGCAAAGACGCAAGCGTGAAAAGAATCCGTGACTATAAGATCGGCTCCAATTATGTTCTGCAGCCACTTTTGGGGACCAGCCTGTATTCTATCCTCCACGGGTCCCCTGCCACGGGGATCGGAAGGCAGTTTGTCCAGGAAATATTCAAAAACAGCCGGCGTTTCTGCCTCTTTTTCCGGAAAATCTGCCCGGACAAGAGAGAGATAATCTTCAGCCTGGAGCAGCAGGGTGGGGTCAGGCATACATTCAGAGGCAAGGCCGAAATGCATCCGACAATTGTCACATCCTGAGCCCTCACGGAAAGAAAGGCCATCGAATACTGAGGCAAGTCTGGAAGCCAATGCCGATTCTGACTGGGAATACTCCCATACAGAGGTGCCGAAAGAAACCGAGTATGCAATCCTGCGAACATCCCATCCCCTCGTAAAGTCGAGATAGGAATGGAAGAGGTCAGGATTGTAACGGGGACGCCAGACCTGGTCACTGCCCACGACAAAGGCATCGTAGTCGAGCGGAGTGATTTCGTCAAAAGAACGGATATATCTGATACTTAGGTATTTGTCGAAGAATTTAAGAAATTCGCCACCCACAATGGGGAACTCCCTGTTGATTCTTTCTTCCCTGCGCACTTCCAAATCCCTTCTGCCCGGCAATAATCTGCGCAAGGACCTGGAAAGGTATTTGCGAAGAGCAGTCAATCCCTTTGGGACTGGTACAATCTCATCTTTTTGAAGGATTTCCACCTTATGACCCATACGCTGCAGCACGGTCTGCAAGGCATAGGCCTGAAGCACCCCGCCGCAATTGGTATGAAGTTGTAAAGTTATAATAGCTATCCTCATCCTAAAAAATCTATTCCAAGGAGCGCAAAATTAAAAATATTTTTTGCTATATCCATTTTTCTCTCTAACTTTATGGACTATAAGGTCGGTTTGTTTCAACTCAGCCGGCATCCTTTACAAGATACAATTATTTTACAATATAGTTATGGTAAGACACACGATAATGTGGAAGTTCAAGCCATCAGATGGCAAGACTCCAAGAGAAATTGCAGAAGACATCAAAGAACGTTACCAGGCAATCCTCGGCATTGTCCCTGGATTGAAGAACGTCGAAGTGGGAGTGAACCGCAACGAATCAGCCACATCCTATGATGCCGTGTTGATAGAAGATTTTGACACCTGGCAGGATCTTGCAGCATACAAGGCTGATCCGGTCCGAGATGAACTCACGAAATATGTTGACAAACACGTCGATGTCCGCGCAAGAGTGGAGTACGAGCGCTGAGATACAGATTTAGGACTCAAGCTTCGCAAGTCTTTCCAATGAACATCAAATCATATTATTAAGACCTGAGAAACTTGAATTGGTTAACACAGCCGCATACCTTCCCGGTGTGCGGTTTTTTTACATTCCCTGCTATCCGGACTGCAGCGGCATCGTTGTTTTCAATGTTGTTTTAGCTGTTGTTTTTACTTATAAATTGTTGTTTTTTGAAAAAATGTGAGTACCTTTGCGCCGGATTTGTACAAAATAACTAAGAAACGATGAAGAAAATTTATTTTTCTCCGCTCATCAACGAAACTGTGGTGGGCGTTGAGGTGGGTTTTTGTGGCTCCAAAATGTCTGCTGTTACTGTAGGATTCTCCGAAGATTCGCATTACGTCACAATGAAGGGTGATGAATAGTACCGCATATAACCTGTTAAACGAAATCAAATTATGAAAAAGTATATTTTTATCGCATTAGCTGCAGCGGGCACTATGGCTTGCTCAAAGTTCACCCCGGTGGACAACATTCCTGTTACAGAACTGCCTGAAGATGAGAAGACTGAAGCAGTTGCCCCTAAGGAGGGAGAAACGATTACCATCCAGTTGGCTCAGACCAAGGTGACACTGAACGGAACAGATTATGTTTTTGAAGGTAACGAACAGATTGTCGTGAAAGCAGCCAGCGGCCCGGTTGCTACGCTTTCCAACAGCACAAAAGACCCGAACATATTCACGGGAGTCTTTGAGAAACCGCTCGGCAAGGAGAGAGACATCTTTGATTTCTATTACAACTGCACAGATGCCAGCGGAAATCCCAGCTATGTTCAGAACGGACAACCTTGGCTTGAGCATAAAGGTGTGAAAGCAACAAGAGCCCCAAAAGGGGGATATGCCTATGTAGTGGAAGGAGTCCAGCTCAGACAACCTGAAAATTATGTGGCAATTGCAATCACTTCTGATGATTATGACTATACGGTGAGCTTCAACACTCTTCAGAAAGATCCTCAAACCGTAGGCAAAACAATTACCGTAGGCAAAACAATTGAAGGCATTGCAGTAAGCGCAGGCAAGCCTTATTTCGTGAATGTGAGCAAAGAAGATTTAACAGAAGGTTTCTACCTCGCAGTCAACAAAAAAGGAGAGACCGGCACAATGTACACAAGCTATGGCACCGCTACAACTATCAGCAAGAACACTACAATCAAAATTAAAGACTTTACACCGCTGAGCATTACCGGTGAATTAAGCGGTTTTAACACTTCTTACAGCATCTACACTGACTCCTCAAATGCGAACAGAGTAGCAGATGCAAATAGTGTATCCAACGACTATATGTCCGGAGGAAGTCTGACTCTCAGAATAGCAGGTATCTCAAATTCACTTCTCTCGCTAGTCTCCCTTGAAAGCATCACCATCGGTTCCAGCGACGAAAAAAACCTTGGTTCCAGCACGAGCAAACCTGAATGGAGCAACAAGGAATACACTTGGTATTTCAACGTTGCCAGTTCGCACACGAAGTGGGGTGAATTGACTGTTACAGCCACTGCCGTGTTCAACACACCTGCAGGAAAGGTTACTGCTAAGGTTCCTGCTTTGAGCAGGTATATTACTGGGTTGCCATTTAAATGCGAGGATTTTTCTAATGAGGAAGGGAATTGGAAGAAATCCACTTACGCTATGGCATTTGAGACTAGTGGCATATACTTTTACCAAGGCACTACATCTTCACCCTATTGTACCTTGAAACAAAATATCTATTCTCCTTCAGAGGTATCAGTAAGTATGGATGCCGAGTTCTATAAAGAGTCGGGTAAGACTCCGGGATTCACCAAAGCACAACTAGAGCTATCATTAGGCACATTGATACTTTCGACAAAAGATACAAAAACCCAGACATTGTCGATTAATGGAACAATTAATGGAAGCAGCACATTAAAGGGATCTTTCAGCTTTGGAGGTGTTAATTGGTCAGCAGATGCTAGGATAGGTAAAATACATATTTTATACAATTGAGTATAAAAAATTCGATGGAGTTAGGGGCTTCAACCAAAAGTTGCTGCCCCTTTTCTGTATCCATATCCATAGCGATAAACAATCAATGGGTCATTGCAGTTTGAGATTTAATACCGAAGGGGATAGCAACTCCGACGAATGGTTCAAGTTTTTCTGATGAAAAAGTTACATCTTCCGATACAAATCCATCAATCATACATAAAAAAGAAAAATCAACAGAACTTTTTCATCAATTGCGCTTTTCCCAAATTTTTGTATATATGTTTGTGGTTCGATTTTTAACCAAGAAAAAATTTCGAACAATGAAAACAAACAGTCAAACAGAAAAATTGGTCAACAAACAAATTTTTGTCGACCTGCGTCAGGACCCGGGCTTCAAGGCAGTCTTTGCTGACATAAACAACAAGAGCCT
>JALFCH010000108.1 GCA_022771245.1 Rikenellaceae bacterium
TTTGCACACGATTTGCACTTGGGAGACATTCTGATGTTTTTCCCCTCTAATTTTGGTTATTTTGGATATAAAAACTTGTCTTTTCATTACAGCCGTGGTGGCTGCGACTCTTTCGGCACTGCTCTTTCTCATTAAAGTGCCGTCATCCCCCTATACCCGCAAACTGGCCAGCACCAAAAATTCAATTGCAGTGTGCTATTTCATAGCCTTTTGCATATTTTCCTGGACCTACTACCGCATCGATTTCGAATGGAGCGAAACCTTTCCTGCTGTGATGACATTCATAGTCACTGCCATAGCCTCGTCCATTCTGTCCTATTCCCTTATGGGCCTGCTGAAGGAATCGTCTGCCTGGACAGACAGGAGCTGGCTCAACATTATGGTGGACGGCATCTGGGCATTGGGGCTTGTCAACTATTACGACCATCCTTCAAAATGGGTCAGGGTGCTTGCTTTCGCATCCAGCCTTGTTGTATTTATCATCCAGTGCATCGTCCACATCATCGTTTTCAACAAAACCTATATCGAGGCCCTGAGGAATCTGGAAATCTACTATGAAGAAGACGAGGAGCACAAGATCAAATGGATAAGATTCTGCTATGCGATGATGATGCTCACGCAGATGTTCGTGCTTGTATATCTTTGTTTACCAAGAGGTTGGATGAAGATATACGTTCTGTTCTACGGTCTGTTCATGCTCTATTTCGCAGTCAATTTCATAAGTTTTCTGGGCTCTCACAAACTGCTTCTGGATGCATTTGCCTACAAGACCCTCTCGGGAAGCACACTTCAGAAGAAGGTGAAGAAAGTGGAGAAGGTGAGCAGGAAGAAAAGCAGCAACAACGACGAAATCATCTACACCGACAATGACCTGCGCAAACTGGATGAATCCCTGGCCAAATGGGTGGAGGACTGTCGCTACAGGGAATACGACAAGAACCGGGATGAAATTGCGGAAGAACTCAAGACCAGCAAGGAACTTATACAGGTCTATTTCAATGAAAAAGGCACTGATTTCCGCAAATGGAGGACCCAATTGAGAATTGAAGACGCGAAGCAGATGCTGCTGTCCAGTCCGCAACTCTCAATCAACATCATAGCTGAACGCTGCGGATTCAGTGACCGTTCCAACTTCCATCGCCAGTTCCAGAAAATCGTGGGTTGTTCTCCGAAACAGTGGAGGGAATGCGGCGGCAAATTCACTGCAGCAGATGAATCTTCCAGAACTGAGCCTCTGAATTGAGCGAGAATTCAGCCTGGAGTCCCCTATAGCCGTGAAGGGCATCCGGATAAATCATAAGGTCAAAATTTTTGCCCGCTTTCTGAAGAGCATCTATCAGCACCAGGGTGTTCTGGAAATGCACATTGTCATCCCCCGTTCCGTGAGTGAGGAGCAAGGCGGGAGCTGTCTCGAAATCAGATTTGAATTCCTCCACATAATTCAGCACACAGGACCTGGCGTAGCCTTCGGCATTGGTCTGCGGAGTTTCCATAAAACGCTCGGTGTAGTGGCTGTCATAAAGTGTCCAGTCATAGACTCCACCTCCGGCTATGCCACAGCGGAAACGCTCAGGATGACGCATCACAAGCATAGCGGTCATAGTGCCTCCGAATGAGAATCCTTCCACACCTATACGGCTCCCGTCCACATAAGGCAGGGATGAGAGATAGTCTGCCCATTCACAGAAATCCTTTACCGGGGCGGAGGTAAGGTCCTTGTACACCTGGTCCTCGCCTGCCCTACCGTTATGGCCGGCCGCCCTGGAATCACAAACGATTTTGATTATCCCGTTTTCAGAATACCAGGAGCGTGGCTTGCGGTACCTGTCCCTGACATAAGGAGTGTCCGGGCCTCCGTAAATTTCCATTATGACGGGATATCTGGTCTTTCCGCTATGGTCGAAATTCTCCGGGTAACTTATGATTGCGGGCAGTTCAAAACCGTCCGATGTGGTCATCCATATCAATTCGGAGCGCAACTCCGGGTGTTCGTCCTGCTGCACAGAGATTATCTCAGTGCCTATAGTGCGGCCTGCCTTGAGTTCGCATCTGATATCTGAAGGCGGCGTGGTGCAGTTGGAAATCCTCGCAGAAAAGGACTTGAAATCATCTGCAATGACAATTCTTTCCGCATACTTGTCCAGCGGTGTGAGAGCCCTCGGCACGGAATAGGAAGCCTTTTTCCCGCGAGGCAGGTCCAGACAGAAAAGCACTGTCCTCGGAGCACCGTCCAGACGGGCAGAAAAATAGAGCTTCCCGGACTTTTCATCCACCTTGAGCACAGAGGCATCCCACAGTCTGGAATCCGTGAGTCTGCGCACCTGAGAGCCGTCGTAGGATATGAAATAGATCTGGTCCCAGCCTGTCTCGAAACGGCGTGCCACATACAGGCCTTTCTCGCCGAAGACCATATTCTCGAACCAGGATATCCAGGTTGGATATTTCTCATTATATATCAATCTTTTACTTCCATCTTCAGCGGACACCGAAAACAGATTCAGGTCGTTCTGAATACGCGGAAGCGTGGGCACACAAAGTTCCTTGGAGTCCGATTTCCAGAAAGGAATGCCGAAATAGCCATCGCAAACGGCGCCCTCCGCTTCTGAGTCAGCTGGCGTTGAATTGGCCACGGTGCAATCACCTCCCATAAGCGGGAAGTCCGCCCAGACTATGGAACTGTCCCCCTCAGTGTCCACGAAACCGATTTTCACCAATGGGTTCCACTGTCCGGCCTTGGGATAGCGGGTATTGTTCAGACGGCCGGGATAGCCGGTGTGTCCAAGAGAACGGGTGTCTCCACCTGAATATGGGGAGTAAATCGGGAAATATGGCACTTTGCTGTTGTCAAAACGGTAGAAGGCTATCCTGCGGCTGTCCGGAGACCACCAGAACGCCCGGTAGCGGGAAGGCCTGCCGAGAATTTCCTCATAATACACCCAGGAAGCATAGCCGTTCAATGTCAGCTCATCTCCGTCAAAGGTCAGCTGCCTTTCACTGCCGCTTGCCACATCTCTGACCCAGAGGTCATTGGACCTGGTAAACGCAACCTTCGTTGAATCTGGAGAATATGTGGGATTAACATCAAAGCAAACTGCTGACAAACAGGCCAAAGCCCAAACCATTAACTTTATCATTCTGCAAAAAATTCGTCTTTAAAATTAACCAGATATACTTTTCCGACTGCTCTCGTGAGAGCGGTATAGAGCCATTTGAGGTCTTCCGTCACAAGTTCATCCTGCCAGAAAGGATTGTCTATGAAGACACATTTCCATTGTCCGCCCTGGGATTTGTGGCAGGTCAGAGCCTCGGCATACTTGAGTTGCAGTGCGTTGTAATATTTGTCTTCCCTGACTGCCTGCCAACGTTTTTTCTTGGAGGCAATATGGGAATAGTCGGCATCCACGCCTATGTAAAGGGCATTTTGCTGCTCGTAGGTTAAGGATGCGGATTCGGACTGGAGAGTGTCCAGAATCACTTTCGCCGTCAGTTCCTGGTCGTCATAGTCCGGAAGGGAGAGCCTTGCCGTGGCGAAGTGCAGCCCGTATCTTTCCTCATAGTCCGAAATCTTAAGCAGTTTGGCTATGTCTCCGTTGGCGATATAGTCCAGTCCCTCGATTTTTTCGCAAAACTGATAACAGTTCTTGACTATCATCAGTTTGTCTCCCCTCACCAGAGCCTCTTCCTTGAACTGTACAGTCGCCCTGACCCCCAGATTGTATTTTATTGCCCGCTTGTTGGAACGGCACAGAATGACCGTCTCATCCTCTCCGTAACGGGAATATGCATCCGACAGCGTTTCAATAAGGTCTCCGCCCCCTATTCTCTGCACGTCCTCGAAATCACGGGTCACAAGTCCCAATTCATCCGGAGTGTAGGAGCCGTAATCGTCCCCGGCTATCATCTGCCTCAGCCTGGTGGCATTTTCAAGTATGCCTGAAGCCTTCTGCTGGCGCACCACATCGGTAATCTGGCAGAAAATCGTGCCTCCCATCATAGCCATATATTCCCTCGACAGGGCAGGACTGCAGTCCATACCCACAGGGGGCAGCTGAGCAGAATCTCCGACAAGTATCATCTTGCAGTCCACGCCCTTGCGCATAAAGGCAATAAGGTCTTCAAGCAGATTGCCCGTACCGAAAGCTGCCGTGGTATTGCCTGCAGATGAGTCTATGCCTATGAGAGAAACCTCGTCCACCACGAAGAGAGTGTCCCTGTCTTTGTTCTGATTGAGCGAAAACTCACCGAATCCGTCCCCAGAGACTGCCTTCTGACGGTAGATGTGCTTGTGTACGGTACTCGCAGCTCTTCCGGCATAGCCCGACAGCACTTTTGCAGCACGGCCCGTGGGAGCCAGAAGAACTGTCTTGATTTTCAGCTCCCCCAGAGTACGGATAATGGAAGAAACCGCCGTCGTCTTTCCCGTACCGGCATATCCGTTCACGACCAGTATGTCATCGTCGTCCCCGCAGAGAAAATCCGCAGCAGTCCTGAAAAAACTGTCCTGGGAGCGTGTGGGCTCGAATTTCAAGTTGGATATGAATCCGTTGTACAAATAGTCCGCCCTTCCCATCACTTGCCCTTTCTGTTGAACATCATATAGATTACAATGAGGACAGGGTAAATCTCGACACGTCCCAGAAACATATTGAAAGAGCTCAGCAACTTGGAAACAACGGGGAGTCCGGCCAAATCACCGCTGCCCATCGACACGAATCCGACATTGCCTATGCTCGCCATTTCAATCGTCAACGAATCCGTCAGATCACTGCCGGCAATCATAAAAATCACCACTGAAACGGCAGCCAAAAGGAGATACAGAGTTATGTACAAGATGGCGGAAGTGACGTTCTCATCATTCACAGGGTGGTTGCCCACTCTCACTGGATAGACGGAATTCGGATGTAGGCGTTTTTTGATTTCGCAGCCGATAGCCTTGACCGCAATCAGCATCCTGTCAGTCTTGATACCTCCAGTCGTGGAACCGGAACAGGCACATTGGATGCCGCAACAAAGTATGAGGAATGAGGACATCACCGGCCAGTTGATCACGTCAGTTGTGGTGAAGCCTGTGGAAGTGAGGGCGCTGACCACCTGGAAAGCACTGTCCCAAAGGGCACTTCCGACAGTATGTCCGCCTCCGGCAAAGAGTTCACAGGCCACGAAAAATGTCATTACAGCAACTGTAATCAGATAGAAACGCATTACCGGATGCTTGAACACCTTGAAGGACCCCGTCGTAACAAAGGTGAAAATCAGTCCGAAATGCATTCCCGCGAACAGCATAAAGAGGAAGACTATAGCTTCGATGACTTTCGAATCATAATACGCGATGGAGGCATTGCGTGTGCTGAACCCTCCCGTGGCTATGGTGCTGAAAGAATGGTTTATTGCATCGAAAAAACTCATCCCGGCGGCCCAGAGCAGCAGGGTCTCGACAACCACCAGTCCGATATAGACCGTGCACATTATGCGGACTGTGCGGGAAGAACGGTAACGGTAGCCTTCACGGCTCAGGGAAGACAGTTCCAGATTGGTGATTCTCAGGCGGAAAGGACTTGATTCAGGGAGTATGAGCAGTAGGAAGACTATGACTCCCAATCCCCCGATGAAGTGGGTGGAAGAACGCCAGAACAGCAGGCTCTTGGGCAGGGCTTCCACATCCTTGAGTATGGAAAATCCGGTGGTAGTGTAGCCGGAGACCGATTCAAAAAGTGCATTGACGAAGGTGAATTCTCCCCCATAAAGCAGGTATGGGAGCATACCGAAAACGAAGGACAGCAGCCAGGATATGGTGATGATGAGGAAGCCGTCAGACATCGAAATGGAGGAGGTCTTTCTCACGAAAATGAAGGGAAAGGCGCCCACTGTGAGGGTGATCAGGAAGGAAATCAGAAGAGAACCGAAGGCTTCATCCATCCCGCAACTGAGGGAAACCACAAGGGACAAGAACATAAACAGGGCACTCACAAGCAGTGCCTTGCCCACGTTCACCGATATGACCTTGATGTCCATTCCTACTGGAGCTCTTCAGATTTGGCCTTCAACAACTTGATTCTGCGCTTGAGGTCAATATTTTCCTCAGTCAGTTCCTCCACGCTCTTACCTAGGGCCGAGACCTCGTCATCCCCTTCCGTGTCGGAAAATGCAAAGCGCTTTCCACCGACGAGGTATGCAGACAAACCTGCGCTTATCTTCGAGACCGGGTTGACAAAATACGAAAGGAAGAAATACAGCAACAGAAGCACCAGCATCAGGCCGGCGGCAACTGACACCACACCGGGGACAATACTGCGGTAGAAACTCTCCTGGAAGGTCTCCGAATTGTATTCAAGATCCCTGTAAATCGCCTCATTGAGTTTCTCCAGATGCATTCGGAGAATATTGAAACGGGGTTGGAGCCGCTCGAAATACCACTGTCTGGAGTCTATGAAATCCGAGGAAATCACATTCTGGAGTTCCAGAGACGTGAGCATATATGCCGAATAGGCATAGGCCACTGAATCCGCGAGCGGACGTGCGCTGCGCAAGGTCACGGATTGCTTCAGGCTGTCGCAATGGTCGAGGAAGAGCTCACGGTCCAGCTTGGGCAGCACATTGGTGGTCTCGTCACCTATCAGGGCCAATATCTGGAGGTTGTAGTTGTCGGTGATGGTGGCAAGACGTTGTGAAAGATTCAGACTGTTGATGTTCGATGCAATGAGGTCCGAGACATAGTTGGACATCCTCCTGTATTCCAGCACGGATATTATGCTGGAAAGCAGGAGGATGGCAGAGATGAAACTCATTCCAAGCGTGAACTTGCGTCTCATGGAAGGAGTTGTGCTGACACGTGTCCCCAAATGTTTCTTGTGGAGTCCGAACATCGTTTAGAATTTGAATGAGTCTTTCAGGGCAGTGGTCTTGTTGAACACAGGATGCTCAGCTGTGCTGTCCGGGTCCTTGAAGAAATATCCCGTCCTTTCGAACTGCACGGCAATTCCGGAATTGTCTTCCAGAAGGGCAGGCTCGGCATAACCTTTCACCACCTGCAGGGAGTCCGGGTTGAGATAGTCCTTGTAGTCCTTGCCTTCAGGTATGCCACCCATATCCGGCTCAAGGAAGAGTTTGTCGTAGTTACGCACCTCAAGTTCCTTTGCATAGGCCTCGCTCACCCAATGAATGGTACCCTTGACTGAACGCCACTCACCGGAACCCGGCCTTGTGGAAGGGTCTATGGTGCAGCGGATTTCGGTTATATTGCCCTCGGCATCCTTCACCACCTCTTCGCACTTTATAATATAGGTATATTTCAGACGCACTTCCCCGCCCGGTTTGAGACGGAAATACTTCTTCGGCGGTTCCTCCATAAAGTCGCTCCTTTCTATGAGCAGACTGCCGGTGAACGGAACCTTGCGGGAAGGGCCTTCAGGATCTGCGGGATTGAGAGGAGCATCGAACCACTCCACCTTGCCCTCTTCCCAGTTGGTTATGGTGAGTTTCACAGGGTCCAGCACTGCCATATATCTGTTGGCCCTTTCATTGAGATCCTGGCGCACGCACCACTCAAGCAACTGCAAATCAATGAGTTGTTCCCTCTTTGCAAGCCCCACTTTATCCACGAACATCTTAATTGCCTCAGGAGTATATCCCCTTCTGCGTATTCCACAGATTGTAGGCATACGTGGATCGTCCCAACCGCTGACATAGTGGTTTTTGACCAGTTCGAGCAGTTTGCGCTTGCTCATCACGGTGTAGGTAAGATTGAGCCTTGCAAATTCGTACTGATGGGAAGGGAAAATGCCCAATTTCTCAATGAACCAGTCATAGAGCGGACGGTGCACATCGAACTCGAGGGTGCAGATGGAATGTGTGATATGCTCGATGGAGTCGCACTGGCCGTGGGTGTAGTCGTACATAGGATAGATGCACCATTTGTCGCCGGTACGGTGATGGGAAGCGTGGACTATACGGTACATAATCGGGTCCCTGAACATCATATTCTTGTGCGCCATATCGATTTTTGCACGCAGGACCTTCTCCCCGTCAGCATATTTGCCATCCCTCATTTCCCTGAAAAGGCGCAGGTTCTCCTCAACGCTCCTGTCCCTGTACGGACTGTTCTTGCCGGGCTCGTTAACCGTTCCCCTACCGATACGGATTTCTTCCTGAGACTGGTCATCCACATAGGCCAGACCCTTGCGTATGAGTTCTTCTGCCCATTCATAGAGCTGCTCGAAATAGTCGGAAGCATACCTCTCCTCAGCCCATTGGAACCCGAGCCATTTGATGTCTTCCTTTATGGAATCCACATATTCCGTATCCTCTTTAACAGGATTGGTGTCATCAAAACGGAGATTTGTCTTTCCGCCGTACTTCAAGGCGAGACCGAAATTGGTGCATATACTCTTGGCATGTCCTATGTGCAGGTAACCGTTGGGCTCCGGAGGGAAACGTGTGATTATGCTATCATATTTTCCGGAGGCCAGGTCAGCCTCGATGATTTCTTCGAGAAAGTTCAGCTGCCTCGGCTCTTCAGCCACCGGCACTTTGTTATTGTCTTCCATAAAGCGTAAGTTTGAATTTTGTTTCAGCAAATATCTCGCAAATATAGGGATTTTTAGTATTTTTGCACCTGTTTAAAGACATCTATTTTAATATATGGCACAACTACAGTCTATGACAGGGTATGGAAAATCCATACTTGAACTGGAAAACGGACGACTTACTTTTGAAATAAAGACCGTGAACGGCAAGAATGCGGACATCAACATCAAGAGCCAGATTCTGCCGAAAGACAAAGAACTGATTGTCAGACAATACATTGCGCAAGAGCTTCACAGAGGCAGCATAGACTTTTTCATTAATTGGCAGCCCAACGTAAGCGACAACGAAAGCGGAATAGACAGCGGCAAAATTCTGGACTACTTCAAAACCCTCAAGTCCCTGCGTTCACAGTTGCCGCCCGAAGAACACGGGATTTTCATCGAACTCCTGCCTTCGCTGATGAGGATGCCAGAGGTCATTCCGGCTCAGAAGAGGGTGGAAATCATCAACGAAGACAATTGGGACAGGGCATTCAACTGCATAAAGGAGGCAGTGGCGAATACGGTTTCCTACAGGGTACGGGAAGGTCAGGTGCTGAAGGAGGACGTGACTGCGAAGGTGAACCGCATCCTGCAGATCTCCCGTGAAGTGGAAACATACGAGCAGGAAAGGATTGCTGCAATAAGGGAAAAAATTTTGAGCCGTTTTGCAGAACTCAAGCTGGAGGTGGACAGCAACCGTCTGGAGCAGGAGATGATGTTCTATATCGAGAAACTGGACATCAACGAAGAAAGGGTGAGATTGCGTCAGCATTGCGCATATTTCCTTGAGACTCTCGAAAATGAAGAATTCCCCGGACGTAAACTGGGTTTCATTGCACAGGAAATGGGAAGGGAAATCAACACCACCGGTTCAAAGTCCAACCACGTGCAGATGCAGCAGCTTGTGGTGAAGATGAAGGATGAACTTGAAAAAATCAAGGAGCAGTCGCTGAATATACTTTAGGGAAGCTGCTCATCAACAATAACTTGAGTTTCGCAAATGCGAAACTTGAATAACACTATAATTTTATGTCAGATACAATAGTTGAAATCATAGGTTACACGGCCACCCTTACCCTTTTGCTCGGGTACCTGCCGCAGACCTTCCACACAATCAAAACACGCAAGACTGACGATATTGCCCTTGGAACCTTCCTGTTTATGGGTCTGGGTTCAGTGCTGTTCAGCATCTACGGTATAATCATCCACAATTGGCCTATGACCATAGCCAACGGGGTGACGACCGTCTGCAGCGCAATAATCTTCGGCATCAAGATGTACAACGACCACTTCAAAAAGAAATGAAACACGGGTGATTCTTGCAAAAGAGTCACCTTTTTTAATTTTTTGAAAGAGTCACCCTTTTTAATAATTTGCCTATGTCCTTCGAAAAAGAACGCATTGATTTTCTGGCACTCACGTTTGATGACGTACTCCTTGTCCCGTCCTATTCTGAAGTGCTTCCGAGAGAAGTGAGCACCAGGGCCCGCTTTTCACGCAACATTCTTCTCAACATCCCCGTAGTCTCCGCGGCTATGGACACAGTCACAGAGGCCGGTATGGCCATCGCACTTGCCCGCAAAGGCGGTATTGGAGTCATACACAAGAATATGGGCATAGAGGCTCAGGCATCTCTCGTCCGACAGGTGAAGGAAGCCGGATATGAGGGTGAGAAAACGCCTTGTACTGACGAAAGGGGCAGATTGAGGGTGGCAGCTGGAATAGGCATAACCAGGGATGCACTGACACGGACACAGGCAATGGTGGACGCGGGCGTGGACGCAGTGGTGCTGGATTCGGCTCACGGGGATTCCCAAGGAGTAATCGAAGCTCTGAGGGATATCAAAGCCAAATTTCCGGGACTGGATGTCGTGGTGGGCAATATAGCCACGGAGGATGCGGCAAGACGGCTGATAAAAGCTGGAGCGGACTCCCTGAAAGTTGGTATCGGGCCCGGTTCCATCTGCACCACACGCATCATTGCCGGAGTGGGAGTGCCACAGATATCAGCCATTTATGAAATCTACAAGGCGGCAGCAGGTTCAGGAGTGCCTGTCATCGGAGACGGAGGACTGAGGTATTCCGGAGACATAGTCAAGGCCCTTGCAGCCGGAGCAGATTGCGTGATGATTGGTTCTATGTTCGCCGGAACTGACGAGGCCCCGGGAGCAATCATCGAGGATGGCGGGAAGAAATACAAAGCCTACAGGGGAATGGGTTCGGTGGATGCAATGAAGGCCGGGTCCAGGGACAGATATTTCCAGGACGGTGAGGACAGCACCAAGAAACTGGTTCCGGAAGGAGTGGTTGCCAGAGTTCCCTACAAAGGCAGCGTCAGGGATATCATCTATCAGCTGGTGGGCGGAATACGATCCGGAATGGGCTATTGCGGGGCTGCCGACATCGAAGCCCTCCACCGTGCAAGGTTCGTCCGCATCACGGCTAACGGACTGGTGGAGAACCACCCTCACGACATCACCATTGCAGCAGATTCACCCACCTATCACAGAAAATGACAGACAAAATCACCATCATCGACTTCGGATCACACTAGACCCAGCTCATTGCCCGCCGGGTCAGGGAGTTGAATGTCTATAGCGAAATTATTCCCCATTTCCGGTTCGAGGGCATTGACAAACAGACCAAAGGCCTGATTCTTAGCGGGAGTCCCTGCTCAGTGAGGCAGGACAATGCCCCACAGGTGTGTCTGGAAGGCATAAGGGGCAGTATCCCCGTCCTGGGCATCTGCTACGGAGCACAATTGCTGGCATCCATATCGGGAGGCAATGTGGAGAACTCCCCTTCCCGGGAATACGGGCGCGCGAGTGTCACCATCAAGGATGCTTCTGACCCCCTTTTGAGGGGATTGCCAGAGACTTCGCAAGTCTGGATGTCCCACGGAGACACCATCACCAGCCTCCCCGAAGGTTTGAAAATCATAGCATCCACAGAGGATGTGCCCGTGGCGGCCTACAGCTTTTCCGGGGAGCCGACCTGGGGATTGCAGTTTCATCCGGAAGTCGTCCACAGCATTGAGGGGGCCCGCATTCTCTCCAATTTCGTCACCGGCATTTGCGGCTGCAAGGGAGAATGGACAGGAGAATCCTTCATCCAGAGTTGCGTGACGGAACTGCGCAGTCAATTGGGCGAAGACGAAGTGGTGCTCGGACTTTCCGGCGGTGTGGACTCGTCCGTGGCTGCAGTTTTGTTGCACAAGGCAATAGGCAAACGCCTGCACTGCATATTCGTGGACTCTGGACTGTTGCGCAAGAACGAGGTCTGCAATGTTATGGACTCCTATGGAAATATGGGACTGGACGTGACGGTTGCAGATGCTTCTGATAAATTCCTGACCGACCTTGCAGGAGTCACCGACCCTGAGACAAAACGCAAAATCATAGGCAGAGACTTTGTGGAAGTGTTTGAGCAAGAAGCACATAAGTTCAAAAATGTGAAATGGCTCGGACAGGGTACCATTTATCCGGACGTTGTGGAGTCGGCAAAGGTGAACGGCACCGCGACAGTCATCAAGTCGCATCATAATGTGGGCGGATTGCCGGAAAAGATGGGGCTGAAGGTGGTGGAACCTCTGCGTATGCTCTTCAAGGACGAAGTGAGAAAAATCGGTCTTGCACTGGGCATAGATTCAAGGCTCATAGGCAGGCATCCATTTCCGGGACCGGGACTGGCAATCAGGATTATAGGTGAAGTGACCCGGGAGAAATTGGAAACACTCCGTGAGGCTGACGCGATATTTATAGACAGTCTGCGTAAATACGGACTCTACGACAGCATCTGGCAGGCCGGGACCATTCTTCTGCCTGTGCGCAGCGTGGGAGTGATGGGTGACGAAAGGACTTATGAGAACTGCGTGGCCCTCAGGGCTGTCACCTCGGTGGACGGAATGACTGCAGATTGGGCCAGAATCCCGCACGAAGCCCTTGCTGCCATTTCGTCAGAGATTATCAACAAAGTCAAGGGTGTCAACCGTGTTGTCTATGACATTTCTTCCAAACCGCCTGCAACCATAGAATGGGAATAGACGGCAGAAGTCCTTGGGAACGATTATTGTGGAGTTATCGCGCCGGTTTTTGGGAAACAGTCATCTGTTTCCGATAATTATGGCCTGATGCACATAGGCCTCACCTAAGAATATAAAAAATGAAAGATCACTATTTGAGAAACGGCCTTGTCGCCGA
>JALFCH010000114.1 GCA_022771245.1 Rikenellaceae bacterium
GAGGTCTATGCTGTTTCAATCCGCTTTCCGGACATTTCCGCAACTATACTGTTGAAGACGGTCTGCCGGGCAATCAGTTCAACCCCGGGGCACATCTTTGCCTTAAGAACGGCCGTATGCTCTTCGGAGGCATACAGGGCATAACCACCTTCCTTCCGGAGCAGATGGAGGACAATCCCTTCACTCCCAAACCCCTTTTCTCCTCTCTGGCGGTTTCGGGTGTGGAAATACATCCCGGTGATGGCAGCGGCATACTCGAGCAGGGAATAACCTTCACTGAACGCATAGTTCTGCCTCACGACTTGAATTCAATAGTTCTGCACGTCTCTGTGCCCAACTACCTGTCCTGGCACCACAATACCTTTTCCTACAAACTTGAGGGCCATGACAAGGATTGGCATCCGACAGACGGGCGCAGCATAATCCTATCCAACCTGCCCCACGGCAGATACAGCCTTCTGGTCAAAGCCGCCAACAATGACGGGAAATGGAATGAGGAACCGCTCAGACTTGACATTGTTGTGAAGCCGATATGGTATAATACGGTTTGGGCGAGAATACTCTTCGGTCTGCTGGCCGTCGCAGCGATAGCCGGCATTTTCATATTTGCGATAAGACGCAAGGAAGAAGAGGGAAGGATTGAACTGGAGAGACAGGAGAAGGCTCATCAGGATGATATGGAACAGATGAAGATGAAGTTCTACATCAATATCTCCCACGAGATGCGTACGCCTCTGACCTTTATCCTGAACCCTCTTTCCGAGATGATTGCCCGCAGCAGTGACCCTTGGATACGCAAGCAGTTGAGATATGTGGAGCGCAATGCCCAGAGGTTGCTGCACCTCGTGAACCAGCTGATGGACTACAGGCGTGCGGAACTGGATGTGTTCAAACTCAGGGTCCGCCGTGAAGATGCCTGGAAGATTATCAAGGAGATTTGTTCCTATTATGATAAGCTGGCCATACGTAAAAGATTGAAGTACAGCTATGTGGGAAATCTGGAAGGCAAGACTCCATACATTGACGGACAGTATCTGGAACTTATTCTTACCAATCTGCTTTCCAATGCCTTCAAATACACCGATGCCGGTAAGGTCAGTGTCAGTGCCACACTCACTCCGGAAAATATGGTGCTTGAGGTGCGGGACACCGGTTCAGGCATCCCGGAAGAGGAAAAGGAGCATATTTTTGAACGTTTCTACCGGGTGGAGCAGGACCGTGTCGGCAGCGGAATCGGTCTGTCGCTTGTCAGCAGGCTGGTTGAACTGCATCACGGAACCATAACTTTGGACAGTGAGGTGGGCAAAGGCAGCACTTTCACAGTGACCTTCCCGCAGAATCCTGACCTATATTCGGCTGAGGAAATGGCACCTGATGGGGAAAATCCTGAAATTCGGGAAATTAAGGCAAGGGATATGTTCATAGACGATGCAACGGAGCTCGAAGAGGTGGACGAGGACAGCAAGTCTTCCACTGCCAATGTCAAGTTGCTGATGGTTGAGGACAATGAGGAAGTGAGGAAATATATGTCCCGGGGAATGTCGAGATATTTCATTGTGGAGCAGGCCGTCAACGGTGCGGATGCTCTTGAAAAGATGAAGGATTTCAAACCGGATATCATAGTCACTGACTTGTCTATGCCGGTTATGGACGGCCCTAAATTCTGCCAAAGGGTCAAACATACGGCTGAAACTGCGCATATTCCGGTGATTATGGTCTCGACCAGGGTGGACCGTGAGTATCAGCTTGAGGCTATGAAGTCCGGAGCCGACGATTTCATAGCCAAGCCTGTGTCCCTGACTTTCCTGGTCGCAAAAATCCGCAATGTGATGCGCACTCTCACACGAATTGTGGATATGAATACCAAGTCGTTGGAGATTGAACCTGAGAAACTCGGTTTCAATGCCCTGGATGAACAAATTCTCAAGAAGGCCGTGGAGGTGGTTGAGAAAAATATGGACAATGCAGAGTTTTCCACCGAGGATTTTGCCCAGCAGATGAATATGAGCCGCTCAAATCTGCATCTGAAACTCAAGTCTCTCACAGGAGAATCGGCCCTCGATTTCATCCGCAAGGTAAGGTTCAAGGAGGCGTGCAGGCTTCTGGAAGACGGGCGCTACAGCATCTCCGAAATCAGCGACCGGGTGGGCTTCAGCACTCCGTCCTATTTCGCCACCAGCTTCAAGAAATATATGGGATGCCTGCCGACGGAATGGAGCAGGAAACATCGCTGATATAATTTCTGAGACCTTTGGGTAGCTATAAGCTCAAAACGGTGGAATTGCCGTTTATGGTGACGGTAAGGTTTGTGGCGGTGAGAGATGCGGTAATCTCTGGTGCACTTGGGGTGGTGACAGGGACTATCACACTCACGAAATGAACCGGTTTGGAGGCGGATTTTGTGATGCCTACGCTGCAGCACGGACGTTCAGTCTTGGAACCGATTATATCTGAAGTCCAGGATTTGCCGGTGGTGCTGTTGAAATTGTCCACAACCGTTGTCCCATCAAAGCAGAAGGTACGCCAATGCATATCGTTTCCGTCACCGAAGGCGGTGGTTGCTCCGAATGAACTGCCTATGGTCTCGAACTTGACTGTTCCCGGGCAGAAGTGCCAATGCAAATCCACAGTCCCGCTTGCACTGCCCTCAGCCTTGTCCAGGATTATGAAATAGCCCTTGTCCTTGATATGATAAACGCTTCTTTCGTGACTCAGCGTGGAATATGACTCATTGCTCACTTTTACCATATCCACATTTTCTCCCTGGCTTTCGCTCAAGCATTTGCCAAGCATCGTGGTGAGCGTCTTCCCGTCGAGGGTTATCGTGTTGTGCATAGCCGTGGATCGGAACTGCTCTCTCAGGGCATTGTCTTTAGCTGAACCCCCGTAGGTATAGACACCTGCATCAGGTAGGAAATGCCTCCCGTTGCGATACAGGCTTATGGTACCATTGTCCGGTTGACAGTGCCACCAGCCGAAATCATTGTAGTTGTTCTTGAGGATGAGCATCTGATCAGAGGCTGTCCAACCGCTGCGGAAGATATGCCATCCGGAATGTGGATAGGATTGATATGTGCCCGTTGGAGCCGTCCCCTTCCTGCCTTCATTGGCCATCCATTGGAAAGTGCCGTCTTCCGGGAACAGCGTTGCATATTTGGTGAAATTCTTTTTCAGTACGCTTTTGGTCCATCCCAAAGACCTGGTGTCATTGAAATTCTCCAGCGAGTAGTCCGGATACATAATGTCCCTTACGAAACCGCAAGCCTTCCTGAGCCTTTCCACATATCCTGAAGGCAGTTTCCCTCCGATTCCGTTGCTCAATGCAAGGTTGTACATTTCATAGAATGTGGAGATGACCGCAATATGATAACTCGGGTCCATTTCGTTCTGCACTCCGTCCTCGGCGAACTGTATCTCGCTCTGCCTCTGCATCGATGCGTATGACTCTGACTCCCAGGATGCGGCAGACTTGAACTCAGGAAGCAGTACGGAGGCGTAATAGATGGCCTGCACTTCGAAAAGCCTGTGGTTGCTCGCTTCCGTGTGATACAGATTTGCCCTTATGCACTCCACGGTGTCGTAAAGCGAGCTGAGCAGGTGGGTGAGGAATTCCGGAGTGAAACTGTCTGAACTTATGCACCAGTTCAGGACGTTCAGGTAGGCGAGTGTGCGGGAAGTGGCCTGCAGGTCGGTCCAGATGTCCCTGAGCTCGTTTCCGGATGCTATGGCATAATTTCCGCTCGCTGCCCCCGGACAAGGGAAAGTCTTCAGGAAATCCGAATACACCTCGTCAATCGCCTTGACATATTTGTCGTCTTTTGTAACCCAATATGCCTTGGCCTGGCTGTCAATCCATTGGTGAC
>JALFCH010000157.1 GCA_022771245.1 Rikenellaceae bacterium
ACCGGATTCCCGAATTTGACTCTCCGCTCTATTGCAGAACTGTCAACGGCATTGGGAGAGTCGTTGATAAAAGTGGAAAAACAAGAGCTTTAGGGATACGAAATTGAAAAAACTTGCACAGTAAGCATCCGAATTCAAGAGCCTTTAGTAGTTGAATCCAAACGACCAGAGAGGCAGAATATTGAGGTAAGCGTTCTCGATGTCATCTTTGACTACGAATGCATCCTCAGTGCCTTTGATCTGTTTCTGCTTTTTGGACTTTCCGCCTACTTCGAAAGTATGGCCACCTACAAGAAAATCTGCAACCGGAGAAGCAGTGACCTTATTGTTGACACATAAAGCACAATAGAAGAAGGTCTCTCTGATATTCCCTATTTCCGGATTCCCGTCAGCGAGGGCATAGATGAAGCATGGGTTGCCGAGATAAATCTTATCGACTTTCTGTACGAGTTCCATGCCGTCCGGAGCGAAGTTCAACTGTCTTATCAGTTTTGATTTCTCCATATATACCATGTAGTCAGCAACTGTGCCTCGGTCAGTTGATATTGCCCTTCCGATTTCAGCAAAATTAGGCTTGAACGGTACGCTACGAGATACCACATACAGCAGTTGCTTGAGTTTGCGTGCTGTTGAAATGTTCATTTTGGCATATGCTGGAATATCGACTTCCATCGTCTGGTTGATGACATTTTCCAGACGCTGATAATAATCGTCCTGCTTGAAGAAAGGGAAATAACCTTTATTGAGATATTCCTTGAAGTGTGCAAGGGGATACTTGACTTCATCGGGAAGCTCTACCTTACCTTCAATAATCTGGTCAAGCGTGTATGTCGGGATATTCAGTCCAAGTGAAAAATTCAGATATTCTCGGAACGATAGCCCCTCAAGAGTATATCTGATTGCTCTTCGGCTGAGATCAGCATCTGTTCCCTTGATAAGTTCGAGGATGGAGGAGCCTGTAATTACGACTTTCAGATCCGGAAGGTAATCATACATCATCTTTACCTCCTTAGACCAGTTCTGGTATTTATGGATTTCATCAATATAGAGTACCTTTCCACCCTGCTGTGCAAACTGTGTCGCAGTGTCATAAAGAGTGTGTGCTGCAAAATATGTGTTATCTGCAGCGATGTATAGTGATTCCTTCTTTGTGTCAGTCATCAAAATGTGCTGAAGCACCATAGTTGTCTTGCCGACACCTCGTGCTCCCATAATCACAATAAGCTGTGAATCCCAATTGATTTTTTCATACAGGTAACGCACGAAATCTGTGGTTACAGTCTTGAGTTTCTTGGCATAGAGGTCGTACAACATTTCCATATCACACATCTTTTGTGCAAAGATACAAAAGTGTGGAAATAAAACCGCACAATTTAATTAAATGTGCGGTTTTTGTTCCTCATATTTCTGAAGTTCCCGTGTCTTGATCTTGAAAAGTTTTTGTATGAGAAGGAAGATAATCACTTGCAAGAGATTACAAAAGAGTACCCGTCGTACAGTCTGATGTAATCCGGAAGCTGATACAAAGAGTACTCCCCATCAAGCGGCATCTCCTCCATTGTAGGTTCGTGAACATCATCAATACGTCCCTTCAATTCCGCCTGCAGATCATCCCTCAGAAGAGAGACCAGATAATCAGCGAAATTTTTGTAATATTCGTTTCTTGTCTGTTCATACAAGGAGACATACTTGAGGGCCAGATCATAGCACCTGCTGCCAAAGTTACAGTTAACCAGTACCGTTCCGTCATCCCTGACAGCACTTGAAAATCCGCAGAGATTATCCGAGCACCTCTGTGCAACCTCAGATCCGTTGGATATTACAAAAGAAAGTTCCTTGTTCACCACATCCACTTCCTGAGGAATTGTTACCTCGAAGACCTTGCAGTCTTCCTCCACGAAAGAGGATATTGTGACATTATTTCTCAGCAGTGAATAATCATATAGCTCATCATACGATGCGACCCAAATATTATCAGCCCCCTCCTTGCCATAAAGCCTGGCAACTGTACGGAGAAACTCGATTTCATCCTCATTGGGTCTGTGGCAATATTTACTTACCAGAAGAGGATGGTCGCTCGATGCCTGACAATAGAGTTCATCGAGTTTTTCTTCATTTGTTGCATTACTGTTTCCTCCGAAGACAGAGGCCTTGTAAAGAGATGGATTGTCGTCAAAGCAGATATCAGTATAACTGTTGTCCGTTACCCTTACCAAACAGACCAGAGGACTCAACAGGGCAGCCTCGACATAGTATTGGCTTCCGTTAGGCTGTGCGAGGGTCTTCATCCTATACCCTATCTTCGAGAAGGCCTTTTCATAATCAGAGCTAAATCCTTCAACAATCTCTGAGGGGTCCTGCTGCGACAAATCAGGAGATACATCGTGCCAATAGACAGCATTTCCCATATCTGTCATCATCTGCAGCTCCTGCCAAGTAATATAAATGTGATATTTGGAAATATTCTCATCATGGATAATACCGTCCTCGTTATACTTATTCCAGAGCGAAGGCTGTATGGACTCTCCGAATGTAAAACGTCTGTCGTTTCCGCAGCCATCTGTAATACAAAGCGGATCATCACGGTAACCTGCAGTCGGAGACATACCGAAATGGAAAAACTCCTGATCATCTATCCATAACCCGTTAATGCAGGCAAAAATTCTGGACCAGCCATTTTCATAAGAATCATCTATGCTATATGAAAAGGCAAAATGTTTGTCATACTTCAGTGGAGCAATATCTATAGTGACATCATCAGGATCGGTACTGCCCAAAGGTATTCGGAAACTGAAGGTTTCAGAATTATGTGGTTTGGCAGAAACTCTGAACGGGTTTTCTTTATGTTCGGGAGAATAAGTTACATCATAATCAAGATACATCCTGAAAGTAGATTTTTCTGGAAAAGTCCCCTTCAGGGCGGCCTCCTTGGCAGAAAGAGTGACCTTCATACCTTCATGCTGCGGTTCTGCATCAGTGACGGGGGGTAAATACAATGTACATTCCCAATACGGACTGCTTATCCGCTCGATTATACGCTCATTTCTATGATTATAATAAAGAACATCTACTTCAAACAGCTCCAGAAGGTCCTCACTTGCATTTATGTAATAAGAATAACTTGCAGGCATTGTTATCCTCATACAGGAACTCAAATGTAGAACTGTGAGCAATAATATGAACACTCTTCGCTTCACCATCTCTTATTAATATTATTTGTCAGAAAATTTGTCAAGTTCAAAAATTTATTGTATCCCCTGCAGCCTATACCGTCAAATCGCGGAATCTCTCGAAGAATTCGCGAAGGCGGGAAAGGACGATTTCCTTCTTGGTTGCACGGTCCTTGCTGAAACGGGACATAGGAGGGAGGATTGCTGCTACATCAGTACCTGTCTCGCGGATGGCTCCATCCCTGAACGAAGCCTCGTTGACCTTGCGGGTAGGCTCGCTCTTTAGATTTTCCTCCTCTATGATGCGTTCAAGTTCCTCTTCGCGCTGCCTGCGCACATATTCCTGCCACTGGACATCCACCTGAGATACATCCGGAGTAAGAGAAGAGATAAACTGCTCGATGAGGTCCTTCTTGCCTCGCAGCTCGATGCTGGAATCAATGGCCTTAGCGATGGAAAGACGGATATCCGCATTGAGTTTATGCTCCTCGTGATGTTTGGCGATGAGCGAAATAATATAGTCTATATTGACCTCAACCTGCTTGACCAATTCAATTTCAAAGACTATATCCTCGTTGATGCTCTCCTTATCCGCCTTCCCTCGGTCTCTGAACTTGTTGTATATGTCGATATACATACTCTGGTAGTCCTGCATATCGCGCTCGCTGAGGAGCTGGGCTCCCTTGAAATCGTCAAAGCACTGAAGGATATTGATGGCCTTGAGCAGACTGCCGAACAGCCGGGCAAACTTCTTCTGCTCCTCTTCCAGCATAATTGGCTCACCCACAGGATACTTCTCCAACAGTTCATCCACCAGCTCGCTGTAGCCTGCGTGGTGCTTTCCCTCATCATCATAGCCATAATAGTAATCTTCGTACTTGCGCAGCAACACAATGCCTCCAGCCTTCTCGTCCCCAAACAGAGCCAAAGACTCGTTGGTGGCATTCTCCAAATTCCTGAAGCAGACAATGTTGCCGAAGGTCTTGACCGAGTTCAGCTTGCGATTTGTACGCGAAAATGCCTGCAGCAGTCCGTGCATTCGCAGATTTTTGTCCACCCAGAGGGTGTTCAGCGTGGTCGCATCAAATCCGGTAAGGAACATATTGACCACGATGAGAAGGTCCACTTCCTTCTGTTTCATCCTCATCGAGAGGTCCTTATAGTAATTCTGGAACTTCTCGGAAGAGGTGTCGAAGTTGGTGTGGAACATCTCGTTGTAATTAGCGATGGCTTTCTCAAGGGCATCACGGGAATTGGCATCAAGTCCGGAGGTGTCGTCAGAATTCTCCTCGTCCATAAAGCCCTCCTGCTCGAAGTCAGCCTCATTCTGGCCGTAGCTGTAGATGAGTGCAATCTTCAAACGCTTGTCTGAAGGCAGCTGAGCCATCTGGCGCAGAAACTCGTTGTAATAGAGCACTGCAGCAGGAATGGAAGAGGTGGCGAGTATGGAGTTGAAGCCTGCAACGCGTTTGTCCTTGAGCTTATAGAAAGAGTTGCGCTTGGTCTTCTGGTCGAAATGTTCCAGAATGTAGCGGGTGACATTGGAGATATTCTCCGGTGACATAAAAGCCGCATCGGTATCTATGCCCCACACCTTGTCATCCGCCACACCTTCTTTTTCCTTCATCGTCTGGATGTAGTCAATTCGGAAAGGCAAGACGTTCTGATCATTTATGGCATTGACTATGGTGTAGCTGTGCAGACGGTCTCCGAAGGCCTGTTCCGTGGTCTTGAGGTGAGGAAGTCCGCTGCTGGAACAGTTTTTCGGGAAGATTGGTGTTCCGGTGAAGCCGAACATATGATAACGCTTGAAGGCGTGAGTGATGCTATCGTGCATCTGGTTGAACTGCGAGCGGTGGCATTCGTCGAAAATCAGCACCACGTGGGCATCGTAGATGTCGTGCTTGCGGTTTTTGGCAATAAAGCGGCTGAGCTTCTGGATGGTGGTGATGATGATGCGGCAGGCTGGGTCCTCAAGCTGGCGCTGGAGAATGGCGGTGTTGGCATTGCTGTTAGCCGCGCCTTTCTCGAAGCGGTCGTATTCCTTCATAGTCTGATAGTCAAGGTCTTTGCGGTCCACCACGAAGAGGACTTTGTCTATTCCGTCCATCTTGGAGGCGAGCTGCGCTGTCTTGAACGAGGTGAGAGTTTTGCCGCTGCCTGTGGTGTGCCAGATATACCCTCCCGCTGCTGTGGTGCCGAGGCGCTTCTTGTCATAGGATGCGATGAGGATGCGCTGCAGAATCTTCTCCGTTGCGGCAATCTGGTATGGTCGCATCACCAGCAGGTCCTTTTCTGCGGTGAAGACGCAGAACTTGGTGAGGACATTGAGCAGGGTGTGCTTTGCGAAAAAGGTGCTGGTGAAGTCCACCAGATCAGTTATGACCTTGTTCTGCTCGTCTGCCCAGTATGAGGTGAACTCGAAGCTTCCGGTACTCTTGGTGGAGTTCCTGGCCTTGAGTTCATTGGTCTTCTTTACGTGGGCGTTGCGGGTGGTGTTGGAGTAGTAGCGGGTGAAGGTGCCGTTGCTGATGACGAAGAGCTGGACATATTCGAAGAGGCCGCTGGCTGCCCAGAAAGAATCTCGTTGGTAGCGATTGATCTGATTGAAGGCTTCCTTGAGGTCCACTCCGCGCTTCTTAAGTTCAATGTGCACAAGCGGGAGGCCGTTTACGAGGATGGTGACATCATAGCGGTTGGAGCGAGCGCCATCCTCCACGACATACTGGTTGATGACCTGCAGGCTGTTGCGGTGGATGTCGTCCTTGTCTATGAGTTTGATGTTGCGGAAGCTGACTCCATCCTTGCCGCCGTCCACCAGAGACAGGACCTTGACGGAGTCGTTCTGGATGGTGTTGGTTTTCTCAACTATCCCGTCATTCTGGTTGGCGAGGACCATCTTGAAGAAGAGGTCCCATTCGCTGTCGGAGAATTTGAAGTCATTGAGGCGTTCGAGCTGGGAGCGAAGATTGGCGATGAGGGACTTTTCATCCACTATCGGGAGGTATTCATAGCCTTGCTCCTGAAGCTGGCGGATGAATGTCGCTTCGAGGGCCGCTTCGCTTTGGTAGCTGCGCTCGCGTTTGTCGTCACTTTTGAATTCCGATACCAGGGTGCTCTCCGGGTTCTGGGATATGAGCCTAAGTTGTGTCATAGTGTTATAAAATCTTCGATATTGTCAGGAGTAATCACTCTGTAGGTGGAAGAAGGATATGCTGCCGCAAAGGATGCTGGGCATTTGGTCCTTGACTTGGCAGGATTCCATTTGAATTCATAAGCGCTCAACCCTCCATCCTCTTCCTCCAGATAGTCAATCTCACTTTGGTCTTTGGTTCTCCAGAAATATGACTGAGCAAAACTGTTCGAATAGCTGTTGTTCTTCATTCTCTCAGCAATCAGGAAATTCTCCCACAAGGCACCTGTGTCATTCCTGTTTTCGAGCGGAGCCATATTTCCTATGACGGCATTCCTGATGCCAAGGTCCCAAAAATAGATTTTCCGGCTCAATTTCAATTCATTGCGCATATTCCTCGAAAAGGAACCAAGTCTGAAGATTATATAGGACTTCTCCAGAATGTCCAGATACTTCTCAACGGTTTTGGACGTCAGGCCAAGCAAAGAAGCGAGTTCATTGTACGACACCTGAGAGCCAATCTGAAGAGAGAGAGCTTTCAACAGTCTTACGACCACATCCGGCTTGCGAAGAGTGTCAAATGAAAGAATATCTCTATACAGATAACTGTCTGTCAGTTCTTTCAACACCACTTTTTCATTCGCCGGACTACATACCACCTCCGGGTAATATCCATAGGTCAGTCGGTGTGGAATCATCCTGCATTCCTCCAGAAATGATGTATGAGCAACCATTTCCCTGAAACTCAGAGGATAGAGTTTCAATTCCCGTTTCCTTCCAGTTAAAGGCTCGTTTACCTTGGAAGAGAGTTCAAAACTGCTGCTTCCCGTTGCAATCACCTGGACTCCCGGCATTTGGTCTGTGATAAGTTTCAGACGAAGACCAATGTCCTCTATGCGTTGAGCCTCATCTATCACGACTGTTTTCCTGT